>NZ_DFQP01000058.1:22128-22317 GCF_002377845.1 Microbacterium sp. UBA3486 | reverse complement strand
GATCTTGGTCACGGGGTCGGTGTAGTTCATCGCCGCCGCCGCGAGCGCGTGGCCGCCCTCGTGGTAAGCCGTGATCAGCTTCTCCTTGTCGCGCATCACACGGGTGCGTCGCTGCGGACCGGCGATCACGCGGTCGATGGCCTCGTCGAGAGCACGGTTGTCGACCAGCTGCGCGTTCGAGCGCGCGGT
>NZ_DFQP01000058.1:0-22081 GCF_002377845.1 Microbacterium sp. UBA3486 | reverse complement strand
AGCACGTCGGGCCGGTTGGTGGCGGCAATCAGGATCACATTGGTGGTGGAGTCGAAGCCGTCCATCTCCACCAGGAGCTGGTTCAGGGTCTGCTCACGCTCGTCGTGGCCACCGCCCATGCCGGCGCCTCGGTGGCGGCCGACGGCGTCGATCTCGTCGATGAAGATGATGGCGGGCGCATTCTCCTTGGCCTGGCCGAAGAGGTCGCGCACGCGAGAGGCGCCGACGCCGACGAACATCTCGACGAAGTCGGAACCGGAGATGGAGTAGAACGGGGCGCCTGCCTCGCCGGCGACGGCGCGGGCGAGGAGCGTCTTGCCGGTTCCGGGAGGGCCGTACAGCAGCACGCCCTTCGGGATGCGGGCGCCGATGGCCTGGAACTTCGCGGGGTCCTGGAGGAACTCCTTGATCTCATGGAGTTCTTCGATGGCCTCGTCGGCACCGGCGACATCGGCGAAGGTGACCGTGGGGGTCTCCTTGTTGACGAGCTTGGCCTTGGACTTGCCGAACTGCATGACCTTGCCGCCGCCACCCTGCATGGACGACAGGAGCCACCAGAACAGCAGGCCGAGCAGCACCAGCGGAAGAAGGAGCGAGAGGAAGCCGTCGAACCAGGTCGCACGGGGAACGGCGTCGTTGAAGCCGTCCTTCGGAGCAGCCTCGTTGATCGCGCTGACCACCTCGTCGGCGCGGGCGTCGACGTAGTAGAACTGCACGTCCTCCGAGCCCTTGAAGGGCTTCGAGAGCGTCATGTCCACGCGCTGGTCGCCGTCGGTGTTCACGACCTCGGTGACCGTCGTGCCGGAGAGCAGCTTGAGCCCCTCCTGCGTCGTGATCTGCTTGGGCGCGCCCAGATTCGAGATCAGCAGGAAACCGCCGAACAGGAGCACGCCGATCAGCGCGACGTAGATCAGCGGATTCCGGGTGAGCTTCTTCACATCCATGATCGGATCAGCGTATCGCGCGCGCCCTAGGGGGTCGCTGTGCGTTCACCCACGGCGTAGCGCGTCGCGGTCGTCAGCTGTAGACGTGCGGAGCGAGCACCGCGACGTCGCGCAGGTTGCGGTAGCGCTCGTCGTAGTCGAGGCCGTATCCGACGACGAAATCGGTCGGGATGTCGAACCCGACGTACTTGCAGTCGATGACGACCTTCGCGGCCTCGGGCTTGCGCAGGAGGGCGAGCACCTCGATCGACTCGGCTCCGCGGGATCCGAAGTTCTCCAGCAGCCAGCTGAGGGTCAGGCCCGAATCGATGACGTCCTCGACGATGAGCACGTGCTTGCCGTTCAGGTCGGTGTCGAGGTCCTTGCGGATCTGCACGACACCGCTGGACTTGGTGCTCGCACCGTAGCTCGAGACCGCCATCCAGTCCATCGGTGCGTGGAAGGGCAATGCCCTGGCGAAGTCGGCCATCACCATCACCGCGCCCTTGAGGACGCCGACGAGGACGAGGTCCTTGCCCGCATAGTCCTCTGCGACCTGTGCCGCGAGTTCGTCGAGCTTGGCGAGGATCTGCTCCTCTGTGACGAGAATGCTGGTGAGGTCGTCCTGGATTTCCGCGGCGCGCATGGATCGATTTTAGGCGACGCGATCGGATGCTCGGTCCCGGTGGGTCGAGCGGGAAGGCATCTCCCCCTCCCGCGCCATCCGCACTACTGTGAGCGGTGATGTGGGCGGACGCCCCGACGGAAGGATTCTCCATGGCTCTTGACGACATCCTCAGGCAGGTGCCGATCGACGACATCGCCGAGAAGCTGGGCGTCTCGCGGGACGAGGCCAAGGTCGCGGTCGAGCAGGGCGGTGCGGTGCTGCTCGGCGGGCTCGCGCAGAACGCCCGGACCGACGAGGGCTCGGCCGCGATCCAGAACGCGCTGAAGAAGCACGAGGGCAGCGCCGGCGCCGCGAAGGTCGACGACATCGATCAGGCCGACGGCGGCAAGATCGTCGCGCACATCCTCGGTTCGAAGGAGAAGGAGGTCACGAAGGAGCTCACCGAGTCGAAGGCGACACCCGGCATCGACTTCGGCAAGCTCCTGCCGATCCTCGCCCCCATCGTGATGGGTCTCATCGCGAACGCGAGCAAGGACAAGGCCGCGAAGGCGGATGCCGGCGCGGAGAGCTCGGGAGGCATCGGTGACCTCATCGGGGGCATCCTCGGTGGCGGCGACAAGGGCGGCTCCTCCGGCGGCGGCATCGGCGACGTGATCGGCGGGTTGCTGGGCGGTGGCAACAACGGCTCCGCCGGCGGCGGCATCGACCTCGGAGGGATCCTCGGCGGCCTCTTCGGCGGCAAGAAGTAGAGAGCTTCCGCGCTGAGCGCGTTTCGTCTCGCGAAGACGCCACAGGCGCCCGAGACGAAACGCGCTCAGCGACCGGATGCCGTGAAGACGATGCGGCCGCCCTGTCGCACGACCGAGCACTCGGGGAGGTCGATCGGTCCCTGGCCGCTCCAGTCGGTCACCAGTCGCGCGACCTCGATGGTCTGCACCCGCGTCAAGCTCACCCCGAACTCGCTGTCGACGACGAGGCGGATGATCCTGTTGCGCAGCGCCGCCGGGTTCGCGGCGAGCGCCGCCACGCTGACCGAGATCCCCGCCTCCGCGTGCTCGACGATGTCCTCGATGGTCTCGTGGATCATCTCGTCGAACGCCTCCGCGTCCTCCCGCAGCTGCTCTGCCGTGCGGGCGAGGGCCTCGGCGATGCCGGGACCGAGCTCGGCCTCGAGCACGGGGAGCACGCGCTCGCGCACCCGGACCCTCGCGTAGCGGCCATCGAGGTTGTGCGGGTCATCCCAGGGTTCGAGGGCCGATGCCGCGCAGAATGCCCGCGTCGTCTCCCGGCGCACCCCGAGCAGGGGGCGCACCCACCGCACGCCGTCGTCGTCCTCCCGCACCGGCGCCATCCCCTGCAGGCTCGCGGCGCCGGAGCCGCGGGCGAGTCCGAGGAGCACTGTCTCCGCCTGGTCGTCGAGGGTGTGCCCGAGCAGCACCGCGGCGGCACCGACATCGATGGCCGCATCGCGAAGAACGCCGTAGCGGGCATCGCGAGCAGCGGCTTCGGGCCCTCCCTCTCCGGCGACGTCGACGCGCACGATCAGGGGGTCGAGGCCCAGCTCGGCTGCCGTACGCGCTGCGCCGGAGGCGACCTCCGCGGAATCGTCCTGCAGGCCGTGATCGACCGTCAACGACGCCGCACGGATACCGAGCTTGGGTGCTTCGAAGGCGGTGGCCGCGGCGAGCGCGAGCGAGTCCGCGCCGCCAGAGAGGGCGACGATGACCGTCGATCCTTCGGGGAGTTCGGCGAGCGCTGTGCGCACGGCGAGGCGGATCTCGGCGATGGCGGGAGGAAGTGACGGCACCCGTCCACGCTAGGGCACTCCCCTGCTCGGCGCTCCTCCCATCCGCGTGCGCACGGCGATGCGGCGCTGCGGCGGGGCTATCCTGACGCCGTGACCGACAACACGCGTACACGTCCGTTCCGGACCGAGAGGTTCAAGGCATTCGTCGACGCCGTCGTGGCGATCGCCATGACGCTGCTCATCCTGCCCCTCATGGAGTCGGTCTCCGAGGCCGCATCCGGCCACATGAGCACGGCCGAGTTCCTGGACGAGCATTCGGGGCAGCTGCTGAGCTTCGGGCTGAGCTTCCTCCTCATCGCCACGTTCTGGATGGGACACCACCGCCAGTACCGGGACGTGGAGCGGATCACCGGACCGCTGTTGTGGATAAACGTCGCGTGGATGGCCACGATCGTCTGGTTGCCGGTCCCCACCGCGATGATCGGCCAGATGGACACCGACGCGCTGCAGGCCGTGGTGTACATCGGCACGCTGATCATGACCCAGGTCACCACCCTCGCCGGCTGGCTCTACCTGGCGCGTCATCCCGAACTCGGCGAGGTGTCGACCGAGACCATCCGGTTGGGGGCGATCGGCGACCTCGCGGCGATCATCCTGTTCGCCGCCGCACTCGTCATCGCGGTCGCCGCCTCGCCGAACGGATACGCCGGTCTCTTCCTGCTGCTCCTGAGCGACCCGATGAGCCGACTGCTGAATCGTCTGTTCCGCAGACGATCGAATGACGACGACGTGCCGACCGTCGACGCAGGGTCCTGAGCACGCCGGCCCCCGGGCGTGCGAGCGCCGCGGGTAGGCTAGTCCGCGGTATCCAACCGAACTTTTCCTGAGGAGCACACGCATGGGCGCACACGACGCCGTCATCGAGATTCCGCGCGGCAGCCGCGTGAAGTACGAGGTCGACCACGAGACCGGACGAGTGCACCTCGACCGCGTGCTCTACACGACCTTCGGCTACCCCGCCGACTACGGCTACTTCGACAACACCCTCGGCGAGGATGGCGACCCGCTCGACGTGCTCGTGCTGCTCGACCACGCCATCTACCCCGGTGTCGTCGTCGAGGTCCGCCCCGTTGCCGTGCTCAAGATGAGCGATGAGGCCGGCGGAGACGACAAGCTCGTCGCCGTGCTCTCGAAGGATCCCCGCTGGGCGCACATCCAGGACATCGACGACATCGCCGAGTACACGAAGAAGGAGATCTCGCACTTCTTCGAGCACTACAAGGACCTCGAGCCGAACAAGTGGGTCAAGGTCGACGAGTGGGGCAACGCCGCCGAGGCGCAGCGCATCCTCGACGAGGCGATCGTCCGTTTCGGCGAGCAGGGCCACTGACCCCTCCGCCTGCACGAAGAAGACCCCCGGTTCCGCTCAGCGGCCGGGGGTCTTCGTCGTACAGAGGTGAGAGCTGCTCAGGCGGACACTCCGCGTGCCCCGAGGAAGGCCACGGGGTTCACGGGGCCGCCGTTGACGTAGACCTCGAAGTGCAGGTGGCAACCGAACGAGCGGCCCGTGTTCCCCGCGTAGGCGATGACCTGGCCGGAGTTGACCCTCTGTCCCGAACGGACGAGGATGCCGCCGTCGCGGATGTGTGCGTAGCCGGTCCCGATGCCGCCGCCGTGCTGGATCCGGATGTAGTTGCCGTATCCGCTGTTCGGGCCGGCATAGTCGACCGTTCCCGAATTCGCGGCGTAGATCGGCGAGCCGCAGCCGTTGGCGAAGTCGGTGCCGTAGTGGAACGAGGAGGAGCAGCCCTGGGAGCCGCACTGCACGGAACGGGGCCCGTATCCCGAGCTCTTTCCTCCGCCGTGCGGGCGGCACCAGCCGCCACTGCCCTGGCTTCCGCCACCGCCGCCACCGCCACCGCCGCCACCACCCGCAGCTGCTGCGGCCGCAGCCGCAGCGCGCTCGGCGGCTTCGCGTTCGCGACGAGCCTTCGCCTCGGCTTCGACACCGGCCTGGTAGCCGGCGACCGTCTGGGTGGTCGTGTCCTTGAGAGCGGCGAGCTGCGCCTGCATCGTGGCGAGGTTCGCCGACTGCTCATCAAGAGCGGCCTGAGCCGCATCCGCCGCCTGCTGAGCCGCGACCATCTTCTCTTCGGCGACCTTCTGCAGCCGGTCGCGCTCGTTCCGCGCGACGACGGCCTGATCGCTGAGGGACTGCGCGGAGTTGCGCGCCGCGACAGCCTTGTCGTAGACCGACTGGTTGTATTCGAGGAGCTTGTCCATCGTGCCCAGGCGCGCGAGCAGCTCATCGGCGTTGCTCGCCGATCCGGCGAAGAACAGCTCCATCGACGTGTCGTCGCCGCCGTTGCGGTAGAGCTGGGCGGCGACCTGGCCCGCTTTGCGTGCGGAGCTGTCGGCCACTTCGGCCTGCTCGTCGGCCTTCGCCTGCATGGAGTCCGCTTCGGTGGCCGCAGCGAAGTAGGCCTGCTGCGCGTCGTAGAACTCCTGGGACGCGGCCTTGGCCGCGGCCTGGGTCTCGGCCACCTTCTGCGTGAGCGACTGGATCAGCCCCTCGATGCGTGAGACCTCGGCGGCCTTGGCCGCCTCGTTGTTCTTCGCGCGCTGCACGTCGTCCCAGCTCGGGTACGAGGCGGCATAGGCGGCGGAGACACCGTTGGTGATGCCGAAGGCGCTCAGCGCGACGACACCGAGCGCGCCGATGCCGAGGGCTCCACGACGGCTGATGCCGTTCTTGCCGAACGCGCGACGTTCTGTCGGGCTGGGCGCGCAGCCGCAGTCCTCGGATGCCGCAGCGACTGCTGCATCCAGCGTGATCTTGTCGTTCACACGGCCCCTTCCGCCGGTTTCACAGTTGCCACACTAACAACAACTTTCACATCCGCACCAGGGGGCATCACGGCGTCTACGTCCACTCCCGACACGTCGATCGTCCCCCCGAAACACGCCCGGGTTGCGGCGCCGCGCCCTCGATTCGCGATTTGCCCGAAACATCCCTTATGCTTGAGCGTCGGCAAGGAAGTCCCCCGGGACTGACTCGGCCCCATCGTTTAGCGGCCTAGGACGCCGCCCTTTCACGGCGGTAGCACGGGTTCGAATCCCGTTGGGGTCACACCTTCCGATATAATTGAAAACAAGTATGGCCCTGTAGCGCAGTTGGTTAGCGTGCCGCCCTGTCACGGCGGAGGTCGCGGGTTCAAGTCCCGTCAGGGTCGCTCCGTGCGATGAGCTCTTTCTTCGGAGAGGGCTCTTCGTCTAGGACGCGACAGGTTCGCCGGTCGCGCGGCTCTGTAGCTCAGTTGGTAGAGCGTTCGACTGAAAATCGAAAGGTCACCGGATCGATGCCGGTCGGAGCCACACGGCTGATCATTACAATCAGCCCAGAAACCCTCGCCTAGCTTCTACATGGCGGGGGTTTTGCTTTGCCCTGATGAGACACGGTTTCTACGCCGCTCCCCCCGGGGTGTTCCTACCCGGCCGCCGAGCGATCGGGCACATCCCGACGCTGCGTCCCGACCGGAGGACGCGGTTGATCAGAGCGCGTCCTTCGCCTTCCGGGCGCGGTCCAGAGCATCGGCAGCGGCTTCCGCCCGCGCTGCCGCCTCGGAATGACCCTGCTCCGCTTCCGGAATTTCGCGCTCGACCTTGACGAGGTCGGCGCGAGCTCGGGCCAGCTGGGTCTCGAGGTCTGACACATGCTCGCTGAGTCCATCCCGGCGGGCACGCAGCTCCGACACCGCTTCCTCTCGCCGTGTCAGCTCGCGTTCAGCCGATGTATGGTCCTTCTCCGCGGCGGCGACCGCGTGCTCCGCGTCTCGGCGCGCGCGACGTGCTTGCAGTTCGTCCGCTGGCGGCGCGGAGACAGGCGGCAGCTCGGGCACGTCCCCCGACACGGCGTCACGGATGTCGTCCGGCGTCGCGGACGGCTCCAACGCACGCGACAACCGCCCGGAGGCGACGGCCGCGGCCGCCCCCGGATCGTAGAAGGCCGCGGAGATGCTCTGCTCGACCGCGTCGAGTGTCGAGGGCGTGACGCGCTCTCCCCTGGAGGAAGCCAACTCCCCCGCGGCCTGGGCGAGCTTCCGCGTCAGCGCGCGACGCTCTCGGCCGAGTTTCGCCAATGCCACCGCGTCCAGGTCCTCCTGCGCTTCGCGGAGCTCCCGGGCCAGCGTGAGAGCCTCCCCGAGCTGCACAGCGCGCTCCTGCGCGAACACGTTCACCACCCAGGCGGCGATCGACGGTTTGCGCAGCGCGAGGATCCGCGGCGCGAGGCTCGCGTCGGCCTCGGCGGCGCGGGCTTTGCGCGACGACACGAACGCCTCGAGGGGCCCGGCATAGAGTTCGGCCGCGATCTCCTCGAAGGTGGGGCCGGTCATGCGCCCACGATACGCCCGGCACGGTCCTTCGTCGTCGGGGCGCCGGTCTCCTCTCGCACGCTCACAGCAAGTCGTACTCGCCGCCGTACGGCACCGCACTGTCGCCGGTGTCGCGCGCGTCGAACTCCACCGTCTCGACCGAGATCACGACCTGGGTCGCCGCGGTGATGAGCACGCTGACCGATCGATTGCCCACCACGACGAATTCGACGAACCCTCCGCCGGCGCGCATCGCCTCTTCCATGCGCTCTCTCAGCTCGGCGACGTCCTGACCCTGGGCCAGGAAGAACTCCGATTCGTTGAGCGCAATCCGCGTCCGCGCCATCGTCTGCACCTTGCCCTCCACTCGTTGTCACTCCGCTGTCGTCATGCTGCGACGGTATCGAGGGGATCACCTCTCGCAGAGGGGGTTGCGCACAGACCTCAGAAGAGGCAGTACGCGCGCGGTGTAGCGTGCTCTCATGGGCAGACTGCGCTACGACGGGACTTCCGATCCGATCCTCATCGAGGACGCGACGCTGGCGCACCTGAAGATCGTCATCTCGACGAAGCTCCGCCGCCAGGAGAGCTTCATGATGACGTGGCGTCCCGTCACCGACGGCGTCGACAAGCGCGCCACCGTCTGGATCCACCCGGCGATCCCGCTCCAGTTCGGGTACGACGCGGCGGAGCAGCCGCCCATCGACCCCCGGCTGATCGCGGAGATGATGCAGGCCCTCAATGCCTCGGGCGAGCTGGTCCTCGACCACCTGGTCACCCCCGTCTGACGTCGCTCCCCGACCGCACCGGAGCACACGCGGATCCGGATACGCTGTGCCCGTGGACCCCGCCCCCTACCTCCTTCTCGGCCTGCCGATCCTCGCGTTGATCGTCGGCGGCCCGCTCCTGAGGAAACGCTTCAGCCGGGGCGCCTCCGAAGCCGGTGCGAGAGCGGGGAAGAGGTTCGCCTCGGACCGGCTCGACACAGCCCTCGGCGTGCTCGGCACCACGCTGGTGATCCAGGCGCCCGAAGGTCGTGCTCGCGAGATCGTGGCGTCGGCGATGGTGGAGAAGGAGCGGGAGTACGTCATCCGCGATGACGGCGCCTACGGCATCCGGTTCGTCGAGCCGGACGACACCGTCGTGCGCCTCATCCCCGTCGCCGAAGGCACCCGGCTGCAGATCGAGACGTTCCATGAGTACTTCGGTTTTCCGCAGACGGTGCAGCCCTGGGTCGATCTGCGGGAGCGCATCGCGTCCGCGGCACGAGCCCAGGGGATCTCGGTCGCCGACGGACCACCTGTCCGGTACACACGCGGCGACCCTCTCGACGACCGGAACGCGCGCTGGATGCGCGACACGTGACCTGCCCGGCACCGCGATCTCCGTCTCCGCCCGCGGGAGCAGAAGACGGGCGCGCAACTCACAGCCGACGCAACTAGGCTGGGGAGCGCGCCCTGCCCGCCGGGCTCCGCCGGGTCACGGTGGTGGCGTGCGCCCTGACGACCTCCTCCGGTCCACACGGTCCCGACTGTCGGGACGGAGCCGCCGCTCCCGGTGTGACCACGCCAGAAAGGCTAGAACCATGAGCGAATCCCCCGGAACCGCCGACCGCGATGGCGAGCGCTCCCCGGACTTCTTCGATCAGCTGATCGAGACCACCCCGCGCGACCAGCAGGGCGCCTTCACCGTCGGCTTCCGCGGCTATGACAAGGCAGAGGTCGACGCCGCGCTGGCGACCCTTCGCAATCAGCTCAAGCAGGCCGCCGCCGACGTCGCCGAGGCGCAGGCCCGTGAAGAGGACGCCGTCGAAGCCGTGCGTGAAGAGGAGCGCAAGGCCCGTGAGGCCCTCGAAAGTGAGCTGACTGCCGCCAAGGTCAAGGCGTTGGACGCCGAGCAGCAGGTCGCGACCCTGACGTCCGAGCTCGTCGATGCCCCGCAGCCCGACGGTGAAGAGGCACCGTCCCGTCAGCAGTTCGAGGCGATCCTGCGGGTCGCCGAAGAACAGGCGAACGTCCTCATCCAGAACGCGGCGGTGCAGGCCGACCGCCTGATGACCTCCGCCCGTGAGGAGGTGGCCGCGCAGCGTGCCGAAGCCGAGGCCGACGCCGAGCGGATCACCGCCCAGGCGCAGCGCGACGCCGACCAGGTGCGCCTGAAGATGGACACCGAGTACACGGCACACGAAGCGCGCATCGAGCGCGAAGCCGCACACGCAGCGGAGAAGGTGAACCAGGCGGCGCAGGAGGCCACGGCGATCCGCACGGAAGCCGAGAAGGGCGCGGCCGCGCTGCGCTCCCTCGTCACGCGCGAGACCACCCAGCTGCGTGCCGACGCCGAGCGCGACGTCCGCGACATGAACGCGCGCGTGCTGGAATTCGAGGAGACCCTCACCCGCCGTCAAGACGATGCGCAGCAGGAGTTCCTCGTGCTGCACAATCAGGCTGTGGCACACGCCGAGCGCATCACCAATGACGCGAACGAGCAGGTCACCGCATCGCTCGAGCATGCCCAGCGCATCTCGGCACGCGCCGAGGACTACGAGCGTCTGACCCGCTCGCAGGCGCAGGCGATCGAGGCCGAAGCCCAGGTCCGTGCGCGCGAGACCCTCGAGCGCGCTCGCGCGAAGGCGCAGAAGATCGTCGACTCGGTCACCGGCCACACCACGGCGGTACTGCACGACGCAGAGGACCGCACCCGTCAGCTGCGGTGGCAGCAGCAGCAGCTGTCGAGCTTCATGGCCGAGGTGCGCGAGCTGATCCGCCCCGACGGCATCTTCTCCGACGAGGCACTGCCGACGGAGCTCACCGGAGCGGATGCACCCGTCACCGCAGCGCCTGCAGAGGTCGCCGACCAGGTCGCCGTAGCCGAGACGCCGGAGGAGACATTCCTCGGTGACGAGGTGCTCGAAGACGAGCTCGACGACGATCGCCCTCTCGAGAAGATCACGATCGACGTGGTGGAGACCAAGAAGAAGTCCTCCAAGTAGACGCACACACGACAGAGGCGCGAGCAGGAATTCCTGCTCGCGCCTCTGTCGTCCCCGGGCTGATCAGGGCCCGGTGAGATCGGGGGCTATGCCCGGCCGAACTGTGCGACTGCCGGGCAGTCGAAGGGATCGGCGCCGGCAGACAGTCCGACGCGGTTCAGGTACTCGATCACGATCATGTACGAGCGGCCGAGGCTGGTCTCCGTGTACGGCACGTCATTCGCCGCGCAGTAGTCGCGCACGATCTCGCGCGCCTTCGCCAGGTGCGGTCGCGGCATGCTCGGGAAGAGGTGGTGCTCCACCTGGTAGTTCAGCCCGCCCATGAGCCAGGTCGTCCACCATCCGCCGCTGATGTTGCGGGAGGTGCGGACCTGCTTGGTGAAGAAGTCGAGACGGGCGCCGGGCTCGATGATCGGCATGCCCTTGTGGTTCGGCGCGAACGCGGCGCCCATGTAGACGCCGAACACCGCGAACTGCACGCCCATGAAGGCGAAGGCCATTCCGAGCGGGAGCATCATGAACACGGGCACCAGGATGAGGGCGAACCGCAGCGCGATGATGCCGAGCTCGGTCCAGCGTCCCTTGACGTTCTTCGTCGTCGTGAGGTACTTCAGCCCGAGGAAGTGGAGGTTCAGCCCCTCGAGCGTCAGCAGCGGGAAGAACAGCCACCCCTGCTTGCGAGTGATCAGCTTGATCAGGCCCTTCGCCTTCGCGGCGTCTTCTTCGAGGAACGAGATCGTGTCGACCTCGATGTCGGGGTCCTTGCCGACCTGGTTCGGGTTGCCGTGGTGCTTGGTGTGCTTCGAATCCCACCAGGAGTAGCTCATGCCGATGCTGGCGATCACGATGCGGGCGAGCTTGAAGTTCGCCGGCCCCGTGGAGAGGATCTGACGATGGGCGGCTTCGTGGCCGAGGAACGCGATCTGCGTGAGGACGATGCCGAGGCCCGCGGCGATGAGCAACTGGAACCAGCTGTCACCGAGCAGGATGAAGCCGGTGATGAGGCCGCCGAGCGCCACAGCGATACCGGTGGCCACGAAGATGTAGAACCACTGGGTGCGCTGAAGCAGCCCGGTCTCCTTGACGACCTGCGAAACCTGCTTGTACGCCTTCGCCATGGGAGGGAAGTCCGCGTTGCCGGAATATGTCTGACGAATCGGACCCAGCGTTGCCGCGGTCGGTTCGATCTGTGTGATGGAGATGATCTTCTCCTGACGATCGGAGCCCTTGAGCTGTGAAAGCCCAAGGCAGCTGCCCAACGCTTACCTCACAGTAGCCCTAGCTCTATACGCGTCAGGGAATACATCGGAACCTCTCGTCGAGCCCCCAGTCACGGGCGGGCGTGCAGGGGTTCCCGCCACGCTCAGGCGCGAGCGCGGCGGGTCCGGCGACGCCAGGCGCGCGGCACGATCGTCGGGAAGACGGATCCGCGCCGCTCGGAACGGATCGCGTCTTCGAGCGCGCGGAAGGCGTCGTCGAGCGTGTCGAAGACGCCGAGCTCGGCGCCGTGGTTGTCGCGCACGAGGTGCGCAGTGCCATCGAACTCGACGAAGCCGGCGAACTCGCCGTCGCGCGTCGCGACGTGCACATCGGTGTCGGCCTGCTTCCAGGTCAACGGGTCGGACGGGGGAAAGGTGGTGGTGCTCATGGTGATGCTCATTGCTGTGTGGCGGACACGCGTGGGCGCTCCGCAAGATGTGAGACCGAGGGCGGATTCCGCACGCATCGATGTGCGCGGTCCGTAATGGCCCTGATCAGTGGCGACGTGGCGGCCGAGAGGGGCGATGCACACACGCTGCACGATAACTATAGCAGATCGATGCCACGGGCCTCTCATCGCCGTTCGCTGCTCAGTTCGACGGCGGCTGTCCCCCACCGCCGGGACCACCCTGCCCTCCGCTCGTCGCCGGAGCAGTCGCGGTGTCGACACCCACCACGAGGGTGGCCGCATACCCATCCCGCACGCTTCCGGTGACCGCGGCCAGCTGCAGCGCAGCGGAATCGTCACCGAAGACGTTGTCGCTCGCCAACGTGATCTGCGCGAGGTTCCTCGCGGATCCGTCGTAAGCGGCCTCGGCGTAGACATCCCTGCACGCCGCCTCCGGGAGCGCCAGCTGCGACGTGGCGATGGCCGCGGTCGAATCGGTGATCGACCCGACGTCGGGATACACCTCGAAGTGGATGTGGGGCCAGCGCCCCGAGTAGCATCCCGGGAACACCGAGGTGAACGAGACCCTGCCGTCCGCATCCGCCACCTGCACGCCGCGCAGGTACGTCACGTCCTCCAGGCCGGAGGAGTACATCGAATACCCACCCTGCGCCGTGCAGTGCCACGCGTACACCGCGACTCCGGCGAAGGGCACTCCCCCGTTCGCGAGATCGAGCACCTGCAACTCGAACGTGAGCGGAACGCCGTCTGCCGTCGCCCCGCCGTCGATCGACGACCGGATGTCCTGACGGACGATCCCCGCGTCCTCCAGCACGTCGGGGCCGTTCGAGCCGTCGCCGGGGTAGGGGCCCGCCGTCTCGTCGGGGATCTCACCCACGCCCGCGACATCGCCGCTGGAAGTCCCCGCGGTCGCGCTCGGCGTGGCGGCGCTCGTCGATCCGCCCGATGCCGCCGGCGCGCAGGCCGCGAGGACGACGGCGCCGAGCCCGATCCCCGCGAGTCCGAGCACCCCGCGCCGGCTCAGCAGCGTACGGATGTCGAAGGCTGCCCCCTGATCGACCACCTCCTCGTCCACACGGTCGAGCAGACGCCCCTCGTAGGCGGGACCGTCAGGGGTCTGGGTGGGTTCCGGGATGCTCATGATCTGTCTCCTCGTCGACGGGCGTCTGGTGCGTGTCCCCCAGCGTCGCGGAGCTTCCGATCAGAACCCTCTGCCGGCGCTATGCCCTGTCTATGCGCGTGGGGTCCATGCGCGTGGACTCCACGGGAGGATGAAGCACCAGCACCACCACGACGACGACAAGGACGAGCGCGGTGAGGGTGACGGGGATGGGCAGCACCGGATCGAGCAGCACCAGCAGGGCACCGAGAGGAACGACCGTGTTCACCACGCGATCGGCGTTCTGGCGGATCGCGATCCACCAGATGCCCACGAGGAAGATCGCGATCGGGATCGTCACCGTGAACGAGGCCGCGAGGTTCGACAGGTGGCTCTTCCCGGTCAGCACGTCGATCTCGACCTCGATCCCGGCCGAGAAGGCCGCCGCGGCGGCGAAGACGAAATAGTGCGTATAGCCGTAGCGCAGCGAGCGGCCGAAGCTCGTGATCGCACGGTGATGCGGGGGCCAGAAGTAGATCCACCACAACGACGCCGTGACCACGAGCGTGAGGACGGAGATCGCGATCAGCGGGCCGAGACTCTCGACCTCGTGAAGCGCATCGATGATGGCGTTCGCGGATGCGAGAAGGCTCTCACCGAGCACGATCAACGTGAACAGCCCGTAACGCTCGGTGATGTGGTGCGGATGCCACGGCGTCTGCCTCCGGTATTCGGCGAACACCGGAACACTGATCTCGATCAGGGCGAAGACCACGAAGGCGGCGAACTGCAGCGGTCCCGCCGGGATCAGGAGGAACAGGATCCACAGCACCTGGACCGCGGCGATGCCGAAAGCGTACCGGCGCGTCGCCGAACGCAGTTCACCGGCCGATCGTGACGCTCGCAGCCATTGCGCCACCATCGCCACCCGCATCACGACATACCCGAGTACCGGGATGGTGAAGTCGCTCTCATTGAACGCCGCGGGGATGCCGGCGGCGAAGACGAGGACTCCTCCCATCTGCACGAACGTCGTGACGCGATAGAGCCAGTCATCGGTGTCGAACGACGTGGCGAACCAGGTGAAGTTCATCCAGGCCCACCAGATCGCGAAGAACAGCATCGCGTAGGAGGTGACCCCGTGCAGGAAATCTCCTTCGCTGAGGGCATGGTGCAGCTGTGCGGAGGCGATGCTCACCGCCACGACGAAGACCAGATCGAAGAAGAGTTCGAGCGGGCTCGCGGTGCGATGCGGCTGAGAAGGGTCGCGCGGCAGCATCGTTCGGAGCTGGAAGCGTGGAGTGTCGGTGTTCGCGGTCACCGCGACAGGATAGCCCCCGACCAGGCGCTCCTCGCCGCCCCCGTTCGTCCATTCACCAGAATTACCTTCCCGTGGCGACGATGTTCCGCTACAGTGGATCAGGTCTGCAGTGCCTGCTGTCAGCGCTCACCGTGTGGGACGGTGAGAACGCACTCCGTGATGTGGGAATCACGGAGAGTTTCAGCAGGACCCGAGGGGTCGGGACGCAGACGAATGCCGTGAACGTGGGGTTCATGGTCTGGGGAAACTGGGGAAACACATGTCGCACTGGGGATTTTTGCGTACATTCACGGCTCACGAGGCCTCGGCATGACTTCCGTCGAGGATGCTCTGAGCATCGCTCGGACGGGCTTCGTGCCGGTCGCGGCTCCGCGAGCTGCCAAGTCGGTGACGCGCACGGTGGTCACACCGCGTGCTTCGGCGACTCTGGAAAGACGCCGTCAGTGGGAGCGTCGCTATCGGATGCGTCTGCGGACGACGGATGCAGCTGTCATCCTGTTCGCGCTCGGTCTGACGGCAGCGGTCCAGCTGGCCTCCGGCGTCTCCGGGCTCGAGGTCATGCGCGACGGCATTCCGCTCGCCGCGCTGTGGTACCTCATGCTCAGCGCGATGCACACGCGGGACGCCGCGTTGTTCCGCGCTAGTGCCACCGAGTATCGGGGCGTCGTGCACGCCTCGGGACTCGCCTTCGGGATCATCGCCATCGTGGCGGTCCTGCTCGCATGGAAGTCGATGCAACTGACGCTGCTGCTGGGGCTGCCCGTCGGTGTGCTGACTCTTCTGGTGACCAGGTGGCTGTGGCGCCACTGGCTGCAGAAGCAGCGCTCCCAGGGGAGGTTCGCCTCCCGCACTCTCGTCGTCGGCAACAGGGACGACGTGGAGTATGTGGTCCGGACGCTGCACCCGATCGGCGCATCCGGCTACAAGGTGGTCGGCGCGACGCTGCTCGACGGCAACGCGCGCGACATCGTGATCGACGACACGAGGTTCCCGGTTCTGGGGAACGTGAACTCCGTGTCGTCGGTCGCGGCCGAAGTCGGTGCAGACACGATCATCGTGGCGAGCCGCCCCGAGGGTGAGCCCGAGTTCGTCAAGCAGCTGAGCTGGCAGCTCGAAGGGACCGCTGCCGAACTCGTGCTGTCCAGCCGACTCACCGATGTGGCGGGTCCCCGCATCTCCTTCGCCCCGGTGGAGGGCCTGCCGCTGATCCAGGTGCAGATCCCCACCTACGAAGGCGGCCAGCACCTCCTGAAGCGTGCACTGGACGTCGCCGTGGCGACGCTGGCGCTGATCCCGATCGGTCTGCTGGCTCCCGTGCTCGCCGTGCTCATCAAACTGGACTCCCCCGGTCCGGTCTTCTTCTTCCAGGAGCGCGTCGGCCGTGACGGTCGCCGCTTCAAGATAGTCAAGTTCCGATCGATGAAGACGGATGCCGAGAAGCAGCTCGCCGCCCTCAAGGAACAGAACCAGGGCGCCGGGCTCCTCTTCAAGATGAAGGACGACCCGCGCGTCACCCGCGTCGGCAAGGTTCTGCGCAAACTCTCTCTCGATGAGCTGCCGCAGTTCTGGAACGTCCTCATCGGCGACATGAGTGTGGTCGGGCCGCGCCCGCCGCTGCCCAGCGAGGTCACCGACTACGACGGCACCGTCTTCCGGCGCCTCTACATCAAGCCCGGCATCACCGGTCTGTGGCAGGTCTCCGGGCGAAGCGACCTCTCCTGGGATGAGAGCGTCCGCCTCGACCTGCGGTACGTCGAGAACTGGTCCGTGATGAACGACCTGCAGATCATGTGGCGTACCGCCAAGGTCATGGTGCAGCCCAGCGGGGCATACTGATCGGATGAGCAATTCGAACCGCCTCACCATCGCGATGGTGGGGACCCGAGGAGTGCCCGCGGCCTACGGCGGTTTCGAAACCGCCATCGAAGAGGTCGGACGCCGACTCGCGGACCGAGGACACGATGTCGTCGTGTACACCCGCGGCTCCGAGCGGCGTGAGAAGGAGTACCTCGGCATGAGGGTCGTGCATCTTCCTGCCGTCCCCGTGAAGCAGATCGAGACGCTGAGCCACACCGGGCTGTCGGCGTTGCACCTCGTGTTCCGCCGGCGTCCCGACGCGACGTTCGTCTTCAACGCGGCCAACTCGCCGTTCCTGCCCCTCTTCCGGCTGCGTCGTGCACCGGTCGCGCTGCACATGGACGGTCTCGAATGGCGACGCTCCAAATGGGGGCCACGAGGCAAGGCCTACTACCGCTGGGCCGAGCAGTTCGGGGTACGCACGGCAGACGCTCTGATCGCCGATGCGCCGGGGATCGCCGACTATTACCGGCACCAGTTCGGTGTGCCCACCGAACTCATCCGCTACGGCGCCCCCATCCTCGACGAGCTTCCCGAACGCAGCGTGGCCGAGATGGGGCTCAGCACGAAGGGCTATCACCTCGTCGTGGCGCGGTTCGAGCCGGAGAATCACGTGCTGGAGATCGTGGAGGGCTACCGCGACAGCGACGCGAAGCTCCCTCTCGTGGTCGTGGGCTCCGCGCCGTACAGCGCGGGATACACCCAGGAGATACAGCGCGTGGCCGATGGCGACGAACGGATCCGCCTCGTCGGTGGCGTGTACGACCAGGAACTGCTCGACGCGCTGTACGCGAATGCGCTCACCTACGTACACGGACATTCCGTGGGCGGGACCAATCCCTCGCTCCTTCGGGCCATGGGGGCCGGGACCGCCGTGATCGGCTTCGACGTTCCCTTCAACCGCGAAGTACTCGACGGCAACGGGTGGTTCTTCGCCGACGCCGCCGATGTCGCTGCGCACGTCGTGGCGGCCGAGGCCGATCCGGCGTTCGCCGCGGCACGGGGCACGGCGGTGCGGGAGATCGCCCGCACCCGGTTCCGCTGGGACGACGTCGCGGACGAGTACGAAACGCTCGCGCATCGGATCGCCGAGCGTGCGACCATCCACCCATCGGCGCGACGAGCACGTCGCCGACAGACGGACTGGGCCCCCGCTCCCGCCGCGGCGGACGCCGGAGCGGACGGCTCATGAGCGGCAACGGAGGGCAGCGCACCGTCCTGCTCGTGCATCCGGGTGCCGAGCTGTTCGGTTCCGACCGCATGCTTCTGGAGAGCGCGATCGGCCTGGTCGAGTCCGGGGCGCGCGTCGTCGTCGCGCTTCCGAGCTCCGGGCTCCTCGTGAAGGAACTGCGTGCTGCCGGGGTCGAGGTCGTCATCGTCCCGATGCTCGTGCTGCGCAAGGTCCTCCTGACGCCCCGAGGGCTGCCCAAACTCTTCCGTGACACCTTCCGTGGCCTCGGTGCCGCGTGGCGCCTGCTCGGCCACCTACGCCCGGACGTCGTCTACGTGTCGACGATCATCATCCCCGAATGGCCGCTGATCGCCCGGCTGCGGGGCATCCGAACGGTGAGCCACGTCCATGAGGCCGAGGCTTCGGGAAACCGGCTCGTCAACGGCATCCTCTACTCCCCGCACCTGGCCTCCCACCGCACCCTGGTGAACAGCCGATTCAGTCTGGACACGATCCACGCCGCGCTGCCCGCCCTCGCCCGGCGCTCACACGTCGTCTACAACGGCGTCGCCTCTCCCCCGCATCCGGTATCGCCCCGCCCCCGCACCGACGGGCCGCTCCGTGTGCTCTACATCGGACGTCTCTCCCCTCGCAAGGGGCCCGATCTCGTGATCGAGGCGGCTTCCCGACTGCACGCCGCCGGACGCGCTGTGGACGTGACCCTTCTCGGCGCAGTCTTCGAAGGCTACGAGTGGTTCGAGGCCGAGTTGCGGGCACAGGCAGCCGATGCCGGGGTCTCCGTCGACTTCGCCGGGTTCCACACCGACATCTGGCCGTTCCTGGAGAGGACCGATGTGCTCCTCGTCCCCTCGCGGATCGACGAGCCCTTCGGGAACACCGCCGTCGAGGGGATCCTCGCCCTGCGCCCCGTGATCGCCAGCGACAGCAGCGGTCTTCGGGAAGCAGCAGGCGGCTACGGCACTGCGCAGCTCGTCACCGCCGGAGACCCCGACTCCATCGCAACGGCTCTGACCGATATCGACACCCGCTGGGACGAGATGGTCTCGAGCGTCGCGGACAGCCGCGCAGAGGCACTCCGTCGACACGCTCCCGCCGTCTACCGCTCGAGCATCACAGCGCACGTCCTGCGCTGACGGCCGCCGACACACGGCGTCCGGCGGCGATCCGCCCGGATCGGACTACACCGGGTCGAGATCTCCGACCGTCAGCCGCTTCTTGTTCCGGACGATGTAGACCGAGAACGGGATCAGCTGGCAGACGACGAGCGCGAAGGCGACGCCGATCAACGGTCCCGCGATCCCCAGCACCGGGGTCAGCACGAACGAGAGCGTGATGCCGACGGCGGCCATGCTCAGCGTGGGGATCACCTGGAAGCGGATTCCCGGCTTGTCCATGATGAACATGCCCAGGGGGTACACCGCCGCGGTCATCATGATCATCAGACCGAACGCGAAGATCGTGCTCGGCCGCACGGTGAGCTCACCCTGCGTGATGAAGCCGAACAGCCACGGACCGACGAGCCACACCATCACGGTCGCGACGGCGATGGCGGACGCGAACAGGACCGACAGCAGGAACGGTCCGCGCCGGAGATCGCCGTCGTGGCGACTCTTCGCGAAATGGGGCCAGAGCGCGAGACCACCCGCCATCACCAGTCCGTTGAGCGCGAAGAAGACCTGTCCCGCTACTCCGTACTCCGCCACATCGGTGGGACCACCGAGCTGGGCGATCACGTACCGCTGGGAGCCCACGGCGATGGGATAGGTCACCATCTGCGCCAGCATCGGCCACCCCACGTCCATCACCCGGACTCCCGGATACCGCCGAGGGCGCAGGACCATCCGCGCAGCTGCGGGAATCAGGGGGGATGTCGTGCGCGCCGTGATGAGGATGCCGAGCAGCGAGACGATGAAGGAGGCCGCGAAGGAGGCGATGGCGACGAAGGAGTGAAGGTTCTCACCGCCGAACGTCAGCATCAGCCAGACACCGGTCATGGTCAGGGGTGAGATCAGGCCCTGGAGGAGGATGACGATGTGGTTGCGGCGCTGCCCCAGCATGATCCGCGCCCAGACCCCGAGGGGGATGCCGAGGCAGAAGATGGTGACGCAGTAGAACGCGGCCAGCGAAGCGCCGGGGCGACCGCCTGCTTCGCCGAACACCAGCTCCCAGGCTCCGGTGAGCACGAGGATCGTGTTGATCGCCATCGCCGTCGCCGCGAACATCAGCAGAACGCGACCGACCGATGTGAGCTGATATCGAAGCTTCTCGTCTGTGCGCACGTTCTCGCTCGTCGCGACCGCGTTGACCAGAACCGCCCCGCTGCCGAGGTCGGTGAACGTGAGCAGAGAGGGGATCGTCGTCAGCAGCGTGTACAGGGCGAAGCTGTCGACGCCGGCACCGCCGATGATCATCCGGGTCGTGAGTACGCCACAGACCAGCGCGATGACCATCGTCAGCGCACGCGCGCCGACGGCGAGAAGAGAGCCCATACTTACATCGTCACCGGGGCAGGGCCCCCAGCGTCGTGCTGTTGCCGGGGAGTCGTGATACTGAGGCGATATCAGACGGCACCGGGACGGCAACAGAGCCCTGGGCGGCGGCGAACGGCGGAAGCAGCGCGAAGGAGCCATCGATGACCGGAGCACCCTCGATGAACTGCGAACGACGGTCCTGACCCGTCGTGGCCGTGAACCCGGCGAGCGTATCGCTCACGGCGGGGTCCCTGGAGACCGATCCCTTCGACCACGCGGAGAACCATCGGGGCGTCCCCGGCGATGTGCGCTGGTAGAGGTTCCCGTTGATGCTCGACACCATCTGGGACCCGGTGTACTGCATGGAGAAGTCCTGCACGCAGACCAGGCAGTTTCCGGCGCTCTCTGCCATGACGTTGTTCGACATCACGACGTTGCGCACGATCCAGGAGGCCTGTGGCGCGTACCGTGTGCGCGGGTCGTGGCCGGGCGTGTTCGGGTCGGACGCGCGTCGGGCATCCATCCCGATGCTGATGTTCCGGTTGCCGTTGCCGACGAAGGTGTTGTTCCAGATCTTCACATTGCCGGAATTGAGCACGAACAGCCCGAACTCGCCGTTTCGGGCGATGACGTTGTCGGCCACCACGGCCCGCTCCGACAGTTCGACCATGACGCCGTGGCCGGTGTTGCCGATCACGTCGTTGCCTGTGAACGCGATGTCGAGCACCGATTCGTCGAACCACGGTCCTCGTCCGTCGTTGCCGGTGAATGCGCTGTCCGTCACCGTCACCCCGCGAGTCCGCGTGACCTTGAAGGCGCCGGAGACCGGGGAATCGTTGAAGTGCTCCATGTTGTTGCCCACCGAGAGCATCTGGGTCACTCTGAGCCCGTCCGCCTGCGAAGCCCCTCCTCCGAGCAGGCCGTTCCCGATCAGCGACACGCGGGTCAGCGTCGTCCCGGGGGCCCACGAGTAGAAGCCCGTGGTCGAGTTGTCGCGGATGGTCACGTCGGTGAGCGCGACGTTCGGGGCTGCCGCGATCACGGTGCCCATCTGCGGAACGCTGGTGGCGTAGCGGCGCACGCCGATTCCACGCACCTCGCTGCCTGCCGAGCGGATCGACAGAGCCTGCGTAAGCACGCTCGCCTCGACGGATGCGCCCGTGGGGTTCGTTCCGATCACGAGGCGCTTGGCCGCATCATCGACGAAGAAGGTGCCGTCCGAGACCTGCGATGCGGAGGCCACCTCCCGCAGCTGCACCCCGGCGACCCAGACCTGGTCGGGGTGTGCGGCCATCGGGTGGGCCGGATCGACGAAGCGCCACTCGGCCTGAGTATTGTCCGGCGCCCCCTTGGTGTATGTCGGACTGGCGTCGAGAGCCGTGTTCCAGCCGTCGACGATCCACGTGCGTCCCGAGGCCTTCCACCCCGTGACCGGCTTCGCACCGTCGAGCCAGACCGACTCGTTCGGTGCCGGTTGGATCGTGACCCGCTTCTGCGCGGGCACCACGATCTCCTCGTGGTAGGAACCGCCGCGCAGGACGATCGTCCCTCCGTTCGGAACGACGCGCAGCGCGGCAGCGACCGTCTTGACGGGTGAGTTCTTGGTTCCCGAGGCTCCGTCGACTCCCGCGGGAGAGACGTAGACCGCCGTCGCCGGGGCGTCGTAGGCGAGCGTTCCGGGCGGGCGGGCACCGGGAGTCCCGCGCACGCCCTCCGGCGTTCCCGGCGGCACCGGCTCGGGCTCGGGCACCGGCGTCGGCGTCGGCGGCGTCGGCGTCGGACTCGGCGTCGGCGTCGGACTCGGCGTAGGAG
>NZ_DFQP01000024.1:0-2725 GCF_002377845.1 Microbacterium sp. UBA3486 | reverse complement strand
CCGGCATGGCCGGCGATCTGCACCGACAGGTGACCTGGGGGTCCGGTGCCGTCCGCGTCTCGCTGCGCCGCCACAGCGAACAGGTCGACTGCCGGGGAAGCGGCATGGTCCTGGTCCCGTCCGTCATGTCGTCATGGGGATGCATGGTGCTCACCGAGCCGCCGGCACAGCCCACCCTGTTCTATCCCGCCCGGGGAGTCACGGCCGGATGGGCCCGCGACGCCACCGAGATCGCCGACGCCCTCGGCGCCCTGTTGGGGCCGGCCCGAGCGGCCATCCTGCTCGGCGCCGGCACGGCCCGCACGACCTCGCAGGTGGCACGCGATGCCGACATCGCGATATCGACGGCATCGCACCACCTCTCGGCGCTGCGGGGCGGCGGTCTCATCGCCAGCGAACGCCACGGCGCCAGGATGCTGCATCTGCGCACACCGCTGGGCGAGGCGTTGGTCGGCGCGATGCTCTGACGCCCGCTCGTCCGACTACTCGGTGGAGCCCACCGGGATGATCGGCCGGTGCTCGTAGTACGTCTGCAGGACCACGGTCGTGCGGGTGCTGACGTTCGCCGCGAGCCGCACGTCGCGCACCAGTTCTTCGAGCGCACGCGGTGACGGAACCCGCACGAAGAGCATGTAACTGGCATCGCCGGCGATGGAGTGGCATGCCTCGATCGCGTCCAGGTGCTCGAGCAGCTCGGGCGCGTTGTCGGGCTGCGCCGGGTCGAGCGGGGTGATCTCGATGAACGCCGAGAGCGGCGTGCCCACCTGCTCGGGGTCGAGGATCGCCTGGTATCCGGAGATGACTCCCCGCGTCTCCAACCGACGCAGGCGCGACTGCACCGCCGAGACCGACAGCCCCACCGCATCCGAGAGCTGGGAGAGCGTGGCACGGCCGTCACGGGAGATCGCGGTCAGGATCGCGCGGTCGACAGAGTCATCCATGGCTGTAAGATTATCGTCAGGATTCCGTTTGTGCAGGAATCTTTCCGTCAAAAGCTCCGATCGGAGGTCCCGATGTCCCTTCTTTCCGCCAACAGTTCCGCTGTTCAGGCCATCGTCGGCGAACCCGAGGTCGTCGAGGACGCATCAATCGCCGAGCAGTCGACCGCCTGGGCACAGCTCAAGGACGCGGCGATCGCGATCCGCGAGATGCAGATCAAGGACGGCTCGATCCCGGACGCCGCTCATCATGCCGCCGCCCGCGAGCTGGTCGGCGCCATCACCGCCGCGATCCGCGCGCTCGCCCCGGCCTTCCCGCACGACGCCGAGTATCTCGCCGCCTCCGTGGTCGACTTCGACCGCTGGTCCGCCTCGGACTTCGGCGTGCCGGACTTCCTCGACTCGCTCATGGCCTTCCAGCCGCAGCAGCACCGCGTCGACGGCATCCGTCACCTCGTCGTGTTCCCGATGTACACGCAGAACGGATCCAGCGACCGCCTGGTCGAAGCGCTGATCGTCGAGACGATCTGGCCGGAGTTCATCGCGGCGCTCGAAGCGGGCGACTACGGCAACAAGCTGTTCGTCTCGCTGCGTCTGGTCGACTTCACGCCCGGATACGACACCAACTCGGCCGTGCTGTTCCCCGAGACCGTCGCGATGCGCGAGATCCCGTCCTTCACGTGGGGCGCGATCTTCCAGGACCGCGAGGCGGCCCGCTACCGTCGCGTCACCCGTGCCGCTGCCGAGATCACCAACCTCGACCTGCCGGAGCGCGCGGCCGCGATGCTGGACGATCAGCAGGTGGCAGAGAAGACGTTCGTGATGTGGGACATCATCCACGACCGCACCCACATGCGCGGAGACCTGCCGTTCGACCCGTTCATGATCAAGCAGCGGATGCCGTTCTTCCTCTATTCGCTCGAAGAGATGCGCTGCGACATGACGGCGTTCCGCGAGTCCGTGAAGATCGAGCGCGCCCTCGCGGCACGCATCGACGCCGGCGAGGAGCTCACCGCGACCGAGCAGGAGATGCACGACTACGCGCACCTCGTGCAGTACGCGGTGATCTTCGACCGCATCTTCCGCTTCTCGATCACGGGCACCCGCACACGCAACTACGACGCGGTCGGCGGGCAGCTGCTGTTCGCATGGCTGCACCAGCGCGGCGTGCTGCACTGGACCGACACCGCTCTGGCGTTCGACTGGGACAACGTGCCCGATGCCGTGGTGGCTCTGGGCGATGCGATCGACGACCTGTACTGGCACTCGATCGACCGCCCGAAGGTCGCGCACTGGCTCGCCGCGTACGAACTGGTGCGCGGCACGCTCACCCCGCACCCGGCATCGCAGTGGGCTCGCGGGCTCTCGGACGAGATCCTCGCCGGTGCGCCGAAGGGCTACACGGACGCCGTGATGGACGACGAGTTCCCGCTGTCGATGTTCTTCGAGACCCTCGACAAGAAGATGAAGCCGGTCATCGAGTCGACTGTCGGCATCCGCGGTACCGACGACTGAGGATGAAGACCACGCGCGCACCGCGCGCGTTCCGAGTGTGACGCTGGGGCGCACCGCGCTGCGGCCGGAACCTGTTCTGCGGATCTCTCCGCGGGTTCCGGCCGCAGAAGCCCCTACGACGCGGAAGAGTGGACACATGGCTGAACGCACCGATTCGAACGCCGCCGGACGCACCGTCGTCCTCGCCGGAGCGACCAGCGCCGCCGGCCTCGCCGCCACACGCGCACTGGTCGCCGCGCATGCCCGCGTCATCGCCACCGGCCGCTCCACGG
>NZ_DFQP01000118.1:38483-60621 GCF_002377845.1 Microbacterium sp. UBA3486 | reverse complement strand
CGGCATCCGACGCCCGCGCGACCCTCGCTCCGAGTTCACAGGGCTGCCCGTCGGTCGGCACGGCACCGCTCGCGGCGTCCGCGACGGCGAGCGCCGCGGCATCAGCGGCACCCGCCGCCCGCTGAGCCGTCACCGCAGCCCCGCCGACAGCGGCGAGGCCGAGGGACAACGTCGCCGCGACGGCGAGAACACCCGCCGCGAGCGCGGAACCCGCCATCAGAGTCCCCCGTCGAGCGCGCAGCTCCTGGCACGAAGAGGCAGACGGAGCACCGATCCGACGGAAACGTCGAGCGACGCGCTGACGCAGACGAGGTCGCCCGAGAGCGAGGATGTCATCCCCGCTCCCGGGACTGCGGACTGCACCATGCGTTTCGCGGTGCCCTGTTCTTCGCCGCGTCCGAGCAGGCGCGCCGCGTCAGCGGAAGCATCCTGCAGCGCCACCTGGCGGGACGCCGCGCCGAGTGCTCCCGCGCCGAGCAGGAACACCAGCACCACCGCGGGAAGAGCGAGGGCCAACTCCGCCGAGACGGATCCGCGGTCGCCTGCGTGTCGTGGCGCCGGCGACGGCTCGCCGACGCCACGGGCGTTCCGGGATCGTCTCGCGATCTCCATCACGACACCGTCAGCGCCCGGCGCACGAGATCGGTGAGAATGCCACGCACTTCGTCCGATCGCATGATGACGACGAGGAGTCCTGCGAAAGCCACGGCAGCCATCGTGGTGATCGCGTACTCGGCCGTGGCGGCTCCGGTGTCGTCGCCGAACAACGCCTCGGCGCGCCGTCGATCCAGCAGGGGAATGTTCTTCATCGTGTTCCTTCTTTCTGTGGGATGCGTGGGCATCGGGGTGTACGGGTGTTCGGGAACGTCACAGCGGCATCGGCGCGGATACGAGGACGCTGAGCAGGAGCGGCGCCACACCGAGAAGGAGGAAAGCCGGCAGCGTGCAGACCCCGAGCGGGAACAACAGGCGTGTCGAGAGCTTCGCGGCACGGAGCCGCCCCTGCACTCTGGCGGCGTGTCGGTCCTGGGCCGCGGATGCCCGGAGCAGCTCGACGGCCGGCACGCCCGCGGCGCGAGACAGCTCGAGCACGGAGCGAACGCGTTCATCACCGGTCTCCGAGGGGGACGTCTGCGAGACCAGCTGCTGTGCACGATCGATCGAGGCCCCGCCCGACAGTGCGACCGCGACGAGCTCTGCGTGCATCCCGGGGGTGCCGGGGGCCGGTCGCGCCTGCCGCAGCAGGCGCGTCGTCCACAGATGCGCCGCGGCGACGAGGAGCAGGCCGAGGGCGACGCAGGCGGTGCCGAGCACGTTCCCGAAGATCACTCCGATGGTGTCGAACCCGAGTGCGAACCCGAGGAGCACCCCGGCGAGCGGCATCCACAGCAGCAGTCGTGCGGTCCCTGCGGGTTCGGCGAGTGCGATGCGCACATCGTCAGCCGCGGCCGCGGAGTCTCGCAACGTCTCCGCGATCATGCGGAGAACCTCGGCGAGCGGCGCCCCCACCGTCGTCGCGATCTCCCAGGCGGCGGCCAGATCGATCCACGCCCCGCCCTCGGCCTCGATGGCCTCGAGGAGCGGCACCCCTCGATCGAGGCGGTCGACGACCGCCCGCGCCTGCGGATCATCCGCTTCGGCCAGGTGCCGCCACGCGGCGACCGGCACAGCTCCCGCCTGCAACAGCACGGCCAGCGTCTGCACCGAGGTCGCGGCATCCGTCGCGCCGGTCGGTCCTCGTCGACCCACACGACTCCACCGCATCACCACGGCTGCACCTCCTCGACATCGAGACGATCCCCGACGATCACGAGACGCCCCGCCTGCCGGATGCGGCGGGTGCCCCCGGGGGCGCGGTCGAGGTGGAGGACGATCGTGAACGCGCTGACCGCCTGCCGCGCGAGAGCGATCGAGTCCATCCCGGCGAGGGCGCCGAGGGCTTCGAGCCGCGCGGGGACGTCGCGGAGCCCGCTCGCGTGCAGAGTGCCCGCACCCCCGTCGTGACCGGTGTTGAGGGCGGTGAGCAGCTCTCGGACCTCTTCACCGCGGCACTCCCCGACCACCAGCCGATCGGGACGCATCCGTAAGGACTCGCGCACCAGTCGCGCCAGAGAGATGCCGCCCGTGCCCTCGAGGTTCGACTGCCGCGCTTCGAGGGCGACGTGATGCGGGTGACGCGGACGCAGCTCGGCGACGTCTTCGATCGTGACGATGCGCTCCGTCGAAGACACCTCCGACAGCAGCGCCGACAGCAGCGTCGTCTTGCCCGTTCCGGTTCCCCCGGTGATGAGGATGTTCGCCCGCTCGGCCACCAGCCCGAGCAGCCAGGCATGCTGGCGCGCGTCGAAGGCGCCGAGAGCGGCGAGCGCGTCGAGATCCGCGACACGTACGCGGGGAATGCGTATCGAGAGGGCGGTTCCGGTGGTCGACACCGGTGCGAGGACCGCATGAACCCGGACGCCGGAATCGAGACGGACGTCGACGCAGGGCGCCTGGTCGTCGATATGGCGTCCCCCGAGACCGACCAGTGCGACGGCGAGGTCACGGACCTCCCGTTCCGAAGCCCTCCACCCCGGTGTGGGCTCGGCTCCACTCCCGCGGTCGATGAACAGCCCACTCGCGCCGTTCACGAACACATCGGTGACGGCATCGTCGAGGTGGGTGAGAAGCGGCCCGAACGCCGGATCCAGGCGACGGGTCTCGGGCGGGGCATCCCCTTCGGGCGCAGCCGAACGAACTCCCCTGGGCTGGATGACGAAGGAATCAGGCATGGACGCGACGCTATGCGCGGCCGCCGTGCGGGAAAGGCGTGAGGTGGGGGTCGGCTCAGCGCCTGTGAAGAAGACCACTCATCCGCCCACGGTGCAGGAGACGCCTCCGGCGGAACCCGGAACGGCAGGGAGCGCTCCCAAAGGAATGGGCGGCATCTCACGGGGGGAATGAGATGCCGCCCACGACGGGCCACGATTGGGGGAATCGGGCACGCCAAGGCCGGAATGAGAATTCGGCTGTCGTCGAGTGTACGCAAGGCGACCGTCCTGACAAAACCGGCCGCACTACCGACTTTCGGCAGTATGCGACAGGAGGCCGCGGAGATAGATTCACCGTGACCTGGTCGCCACCCCCACGACCATGCTCGTAAGACCCGTATGCCGCAAAGGAGCGCCTGCCGATGAGCAGCCAGATCGATCATCTTCTCGACGAGACCCGGAAGTTCCCGCCGTCGGAGGACTTCGTCGCCCAAACCATCTCGTCGCCCGAGCTGTACGAGCGTGCCGCCGCCGATCGCGAATCCTTCTGGGGTGAGCAGTCCCGAGAGCTGGTGCACTGGCACAAGCCGTTCACCCAGGTGCTCGACTGGAGCAACCCGCCCTTCGCGAAGTGGTTCGAGGACGGCGAGCTGAACGTCGCCTACAACTGCCTCGACCGTCATGTCGAAGCAGGCAACGGCGATCGCGTCGCCCTGCACTGGGAAGGCGAGCCGGGCGACTCCCGCCGCATCACGTACGCCGAGCTCACGGACGAGGTCAAGCGCGTCGCCAACGTGCTCGAAGGTCTCGGCATCGGCCAGGGCGACCGCGTCGCGATCTACCTGCCGATGATCCCCGAAGCGATCGCCTCGATGCTCGCGGTCGCTCGCCTGGGAGCGATCCACTCCGTCGTGTTCGGCGGCTTCAGCGCCGACAGCCTGCGTTCGCGCATCGACGACGCCGGCGCCAAGCTCGTCATCACCGCCGACGGCGGCTACCGCAAGGGCCGCGTCTCGGCGCTGAAGCCGGCCGTCGACCAGGCCCTCGCCGACCGCGGCGACGGTGAGCAGCAGACCGTCGAGCACGTCCTCGTCGTCCGCCGTGGCGAGAACGAGGTCGACTGGATCGACGGCCGCGACATCTGGTGGCACGACGCCGTCCCTGCCGCCTCCGCGGAGCACACGGCACAGGCGTTCCCCGCCGAGAATCCGCTCTTCATCCTCTACACCTCGGGCACGACCGGCAAGCCCAAGGGCATCCTGCACACCTCCGGCGGGTACCTGACCCAGGCGGCGTACTCGCACAAGTACGTCTTCGACCTGCACCCGGAGACCGATGTGTTCTGGTGCACGGCCGACATCGGCTGGATCACCGGACACAGCTACGTCACATACGGCCCCCTCGCCAACGGCGCGACCCAGGTGCTCTACGAAGGCACACCGGATGCCCCGCACCCCGGTCGCTGGTGGGAGATCATCGAGAAGTACAAGGTGTCGATCTTCTACACCGCGCCGACCGCGATCCGCTCGTTCATGAAGATCGGCCGCAGCGTCCCCGCGAAGTTCGATCTGTCGTCGCTGCGACTGCTCGGCTCGGTGGGAGAGCCCATCAACCCCGAGGCATGGATGTGGTACCGCGAGGTCATCGGGGCGAACAAGACGCCGATCGTCGACACCTGGTGGCAGACCGAGACCGGCGCGATCATGGTGTCCGCTCTTCCGGGAGTGACCGAGACCAAGCCCGGTTCCGCGCAGGTGCCTCTGCCCGGGATCTCGATCGACGTCGTCGACGAGAGCGGCGTCGAGGTCGGCAACGGCAGCGGCGGCCTGCTCGTGATCACCGAACCCTGGCCCAGCATGCTGCGCGGCATCTGGGGCGACCCCGAGCGCTACCGGGAGACCTACTGGGAGAAGTTCGAAGACCAGGGCTACTACTTCGCCGGGGATGGCGCACGCCTCGACGACGACGGCGACCTGTGGCTGTTGGGTCGTGTCGACGACGTCATGAACGTCTCCGGACATCGTCTGTCGACCGCGGAGATCGAATCGTCGTTGGTCGCGCACGAAGCGACGGCCGAGGCCGCCGTGGTCGGTGCCTCGGACGAGACCACCGGCCAGGCAGTGGTGGCCTTCGTCATCATCAAGGAGAGCTATCTCGCCGCGCACGAGCCTGCCGGCCTCGCCCAGCAGCTGCGCCTCTGGGTGGGAGAGCAGATCGGCGCGATCGCCCGCCCGCGAGATGTCTACATCGTGGGCGAGCTGCCGAAGACCCGCTCCGGCAAGATCATGCGCCGCCTGCTCCGCGACGTCGCCGAGGGCCGCGAGGTGGGCGACACGACGACCCTCGCCGACACCGCGGTGATGAGCATCATCTCGGCGCAGGTCAAGTAGCACCCGTCGGCAGGAGAAAGAGAACGCGCCTCCCCATCGGGGAGGCGCGTTTCTCGTTCACGGCGACACCGCGTGCCGACCGACGCTCAGGCGAGGAGGAAGGCGACCTCGACCTCGACCGGGCTGCCCAGCGGGAGCTCGGCGACGCCGACGGCCGCGCGCGCATGCCGCCCGGCATCGCCGAAGATCTCACCGAGAACCTCGCTCGATCCGTTGATGACGCCGGGCTGACCGGTGAAGCCCTCCGCCGAAGCGACGAAGCCGCCGACGCGGAGCACACCGACGATGCGATCGACCCCGCCGGCCGCATCCGCTGCCGCGGCGAGGGCGTTGAGCGCGCAGGTGCGGGCGTAGGACTTGGCGTCCTCGGCGGAGACCTCGCCGCCGACCTTGCCGACGGCCGGAAGCGCACCGTCGACGAACGGAAGCTGCCCGGAGGTGTAGACGAGACCGCCGTGCACGACCGCCGGGACGTAGGCCGCGACCGGGGCAGCGACGGCCGGGAGCTGGATGCCGAGTTCGGCAAGACGGGCGGAGACGCTCATGCCTGGCCTCCCTCGAACTGACGGGCGGCCTGTTCTGCGGCTGCGAGACCGGCGTTCGTCGACGCGTCCGACGTCACTGGGCGCTTCAAGTAGGCGACGAGCCCGCCCTCGGGGCCCTGCACGACCTGGACGAGCTCCCAGCCCTGCTTGCCCCAGTTGTTGAGGATGGCTGCGGTGTTGTGGATCAGCAGCGGCGTGGTGAGGTACTCCCACGTGGTCATGGCACTCCTGTCGATCGGGGCACGACACCCGAAATCCGGGGCGGGCTCGTCAAAGGCGGTATTCAGGGAACTCCCCTACGATCAAGCGTATGCCCCAAAAGAATCGCACGGTGAGAGGCGTGCTCGGCGGTCTCGTCGGGCTCGTCGGCCTGAGCGCCGTCGCCGGTCTCCTCGTCACGGCCAGCGTCACTCCGGTCCTCGCGATGACCGGTCTCGCAGGCACCCAGGCCCTCACCCTCTTCGATCAACTCCCCGAGAGCCTCGACCCGAGCACGCCGATGGAGCAGTCGACCATCTACGCGACCGCCCCCGACGGATCCCAGGTCGAACTCGCGTCGTTCTACGAGCAGAACCGCGTCCCTGTGACCTACGAACAGGTCTCCCCGAACCTGTACGACGCGATCCTCTCGAGTGAGGACAAGAACTTCTACAGCCACGGCGGCGTCAACATCGGCGCCACGGTGAAGGCTCTGGTGGACAACGTGCGCGGCACCTCCAGCCGTGGTGCGTCGACCATCAGCCAGCAGTACGTGAAGAACGTCCTCATCCAGAAGTGCGAGCAGGAGGTCGACACCACGTCCGACACCTACTCTGAGGACCTCCAGCAGTGCTGGAAGGATGCGACCAACGCGACCGGCGCCAAGGGCATTGAGCGCAAACTGCAGGAGATGCGCTACGCGATCCAGATCGAGAAGGACTTCTCGAAGAACGACATCCTGCTCGGCTACCTGAACATCGCCAACTTCGGCGGCACCGTGTACGGCATCGAGGCCGCCGCGAACTACTACTTCTCGACGACCGCGGCGAACCTCACGGTCGCGCAGTCGGCGACTCTCGCGGGCATCGTTCAGAACCCCAACACGTATCGCATCGACAAGCCGGAGCAGGGCACGACCACCAACGCCGAGGGCGTCGCACTGAACACCGCGGCGGACGGCTACTCCCTCACGAAGGATCGCCGACACTACGTGCTCGGTCGCATGCTCACGGACGGCAAGATCACGCAGGCGCAGTACGACGAGGCCGATGCCTCGGAGATCGCCCCCGCGCTGAACCCTCCGACGCAGGGATGTGCCTCTGCCGGCACGAGCGCATACTTCTGCCAGTACGTGAAGTCGATCGTGCTGAATGATGAGGCCTTCGGCAAGACGCAGCAGGAGCGGACGGATCTGCTCCGCCGCGGTGGCCTCAAGATCTACACCACGCTCGACTACCGCATCCAGAACCCGGCCGCCGAGACGATGTCCGAGATCGTTCCCGCCAACGCCGACAACCAGAACTTCGGCGCCGCGGGCGTCTCGGTGGAGGTCGGAACCGGGCGCATCCTCTCGATGACGCAGAACACGATGTTCACCGAGACCCCCACCGACGACCAGGCCTACACGTCGCTGGTGTTCGCGGGAGACAAGGACCACGGCAACTCGGGCGGTTTCCAGGTCGGATCGACCTACAAGCTCTTCACGCTGATCGACTGGCTCGAGAAGGGGCACTCCATCAATGAGGTGCTCAACGGAAGCGTGCAGACGAACCTGCGGATCCCCGTGTGCGGTGTCAAGCAGAGCACGGACACGAAGAAGATCGGCAACTTCGGCGGCGGCGGAGGCGGGACCAGCTCCGTGTTGAACTTCACGAAGAATTCGCTCAACAGCGGCTACTTCGCGATGGCGTCGAAGCTCGACGTCTGCGAGATCAACAAGGTGGCCGACCGCATGGGAGTCACGCTGGCCAACGGCGACAAGGTCACCGACGAGAACGTCCCGTTCGACGTGCTCGGCCCGAAGAACATCTCCCCCCTCGCCATGGCGAATGCGTACGCGACCGTGGCGAGCGGCGGGAAGTACTGCTCCCCGCGCGCGATCGACCGCGTGGTCGGCGCCGACGGTAAGGACCGCGAGCTGCCCGCGTCGTCCTGCACGGATGGGGTGCTTCAGCCCGAGATCGCAGCAACCGCGGCGTTCGCGCTGCAGAGCGTGATGGGCGGCGGCGGCACCGGATCCCGTGCCAACCCGAATGACGGCACGCCCCTCATCGGCAAGACGGGAACGCACGACCGCTGGTCGACAATGATGATCGAATCCAGCACGAAGGTCGCGACTGCCGTCTGGGCAGGCCGCTGGCAGGGACAGGCGAACATCTACCAGAAGCGCGCGAACGGCTGGAACCTCAACGACATGCGATACCCGCTGGCCAAGGCCGCACAGGGGGCAGCCAACGCCGCTTACGGCGGAGACGCCTTCCCGAAGCCGGACGGCAAGCTGACCCGCCAGCAGTTGACGACGGTTCCGAGCGTCGTGGGCAAGTCGGTCGAGGAAGCCACAGGCATTCTGACCGATGCCGGCTTCCAGGTCTCCGTCGGAGGAGCGGTCGACAGCGATCTCGCTGCCGGTCTGGTCGCCGCGCAGGACCCGACGGGCGAAGCGCCGAACGGCGCGACGGTCACCCTGACGACCAGCAACGGCCAGGGCACGACCGTCCCGGCGAACCTCGTCGGGATGTCGAGAGCCCAGGCGACGGCCGCACTCGGGGCCGCGGGCTTCACGGACATCGAGTTCGACAACACCTGCAACCCGCCGACGTCCGTCGTGGGCAACTCCGACCCTGCGCCCGGCACCGCGGCCAGCAAGTCGACCGCCGTGCGTGTGACGTGCCAGTAGCGGCACGCCGCGGCGCACACCCGGCCCTCATCGCGCTCGGCGCGGTGGGGGCCGTGGGTGCCGGCGCTGCGATCTGGGGCATCGGCATCGAGCGGTACCTGTTCACCGTGCGCGAGGCCTCAGCAGTGGCTCTCCCGCCCGGTGCCGCGTCCCTGCGTATCCTGCACATCTCCGATGCGCACATGGCACCGTGGCAGCATCGCAAGCAGGACTGGCTCGCCTCCCTCGCCGAGTTGAAGCCCGATCTCATCGTGAACACCGGAGACAATCTCGGCCACGAGAACGGACTCGACGGCATCCGGCGCGCTTTCGCTCCGTTTGCCGGCATCCCCGGCGTGTTCGTGCACGGCTCGAACGACGTCGCCGCGCCGTCTCCGCGGAACCCTTTCCGCTACTTCCTCGGCCCGTCCAAGAAGAACCACAAACCGGAGCTGCTCGACACCGACGCGATGGACCGGTACTTCACGGACGATCTGGGCTGGACCTCGCTCAACAACTCTGCGGCGCGGCTGAACATCGCGGGCACCGATGTCGACCTTTTCGGCGTCGACGATGCCCACCGCGACTGGGATCGTCTGGACGAGCTTCCCGACGCGATCGCGGCGCTCGGCACCCGCGACGCAGCGACGCCCGTCCTCGGTGTCACGCACGCGCCCTACCAGCGCGTGCTCAACGGATTCACCGGCCTCGGCGCCCACGCGATCCTCGGCGGCCACACGCACGGTGGTCAGGTATGCCTTCCCGGGTACGGCGCGCTCGTGGCGAACTGCGACATCCCGCTCAAGCAGGCCAAGGGGCTCAGCACCTGGTCGCACGACGGCCGCACCGTGCCGCTCAACGTCAGCGCAGGGTGCGGACACTCCATCTACGCGCCGGTCCGCTTCGCCTGTCGCCCCGAGGCGACGCTTCTCACGCTCACCGCACAGCCTCGGCGCTGACCGCGCCGGGTGGCACAGTTGCTTCCGCCCGGCGAAGCCAAGACGGCACGGACCGTGGCCTTCGGGGCGAGCACGATGTATCTCGTGGTCCCGCTGACGTTCTCGGTGCTCGCTCTGCCCCTCGTCAGTGAGGCCACGCGCCCGCAGCTCGGACTGGCAGATTGGCCTCGATCCGCCCTCACTCTGCTCGCGGTGTTCATCATCGGCGTCCTGCTCCCCGCGATGGCTCTCCTCCGTGGAATCCGCTCGCTCGTGCGTCCCCCCGCGCGCGTGCTTCTCGCCGCTCTCGCACTCCTGTTCACGCTGATCTGGGGTGTGATCGTCGCGTGGGCCATCGGGCTGGGCGCCAGCGGAGGAAACAGCGAAAGTGCCGTCGGGATGCTGTCCGTGTGGGTGTTGACGACGTCGAATGTCTGGCCCATGCTGGTCACCGCCAGTTGCATGGCTCTGCCACGCGGGCGTGCGAGCCTCATCACGCTCGCGGCCTCCACGGGCGGAGGGCTCCTGCTCCTGATCGTCGCGCTCATCACCGCACGCATCACCGCACAGGTCTGATCCGGCCTCGATTCGGCGCGGAGAGCATTTCCCTGTAGACTCGGAGGGTTGCAAACGGGGTGTGGCGCAGCTTGGTAGCGCGCTTCGTTCGGGACGAAGAGGTCGCAGGTTCAAATCCTGTCACCCCGACCAGTAACACCGGAAGGCCGCCCCTCAGGGGCGGCCTTCTCTGTACCGGGACCGTGCACGAAGGGAACGCATGAGCTCTCTGCTTCCGCCGCCGCGCCGTTTCACCCGGGCCTGGGCGCTCGCCCTCGGCATCCCGTTCCTGATCGGCCTCGCCGCCCTCACCCTCACCCCCTCGAAAGTCGAGGAGTCGATGCCGAATCTGCTCGACCTCGTGCTCGAAACGGCTCACCGCCTCGGCTGGGAGTGGCTCGACTTCACCCGGCTCGAGATCATCGCGAACGTGCTCGTCTTCGTGCCCGTCGGCATCCTCGCCTTCCTGCTCCTCCCCCGACGTATCTGGTTCCTCGCCGTACTGGTGGGGCCGTTGCTGTCCGCGATGATCGAGGTCGCGCAGCGCGTGGCTCTCCCCCACCGCGCGGCGACCGTGAACGACATCGTCGCCAACTCGACGGGTGCCATCATCGGCGTCGCCGTCGCGGTCGCCTTCACCGTGCTCCTCGCCCGGAGATCCTCCCAGCGTCCACCTTCTAGGCTGGAGTCATCATGACCACGCCCACACTCGTCGCCTTCGATCTCGATGACACGCTCGCCCCTTCGAAGGGATCGATCGACCCGAGGATCGCCGCGCTCCTGCGCACACTGCTGCAGACGGTCGACGTCGCCATCATCTCCGGCGGGAACGAGGCGCAGTTCCGCTCACAGGTGATCGCACAGCTCGGAGACGCCGATCCGGCCGATCTCGCCCGGTTGCACCTCCTGCCCACCTGCGGCACCCGTTACCTCCGCCACGACGGCACGGACTTCGCCCCGATCTACGCTCACGATCTCAGCGAAGCCGACAAGCAGGACGCTCTCACGGCTCTGCGCGAAGAGGCCGAGCGCCTCGGACTGTGGGAGGCCGAGCCGTGGGGCGACATCCTCGAGGACCGCGGATCCCAGATCACCTTCTCGGCGCTCGGTCAGCGTGCGCCGCGCGAGGCGAAGCACGACTGGGACCCGACCGGCGCCAAGCGAGCTGCGCTGCGGGATGCGGTCGCCGCACGTCTTCCCGGACTCGAGGTCCGCTCGGGCGGTTCCACCTCGATCGACATCACCCAAGCCGGTATCGACAAGGCCTTCGGGATGCGGCAACTCGCCACGCACACCGGCATCGCCCTCACCGAGATGCTGTTCTACGGCGACCGGCTCGATGAGGGGGGCAACGACTACCCCGTGCTCGCGATCGGTGTTCCCGCCATCGCCGTCGACGGCTGGGAAGACACCGCCGACAAGCTCGACGCGCTTCTGCTGACGCTCTGACCTTCGCGGTGTCGCGCTGCGCGACCACACGCGAGAGTCCTAGCATGGCGTCATGGATGCCCTGCTGATCGTCATCATCGTCGCCGCGGCCACCAGCGCCGTCTGCTGGGTGCTCTCCCTGATCACCCGCGACACCTCCTGGGTCGATCGCGCCTGGTCGATCGTCCCCGTCGCCTACGTCTGGATCTTCGTCGCCGGCGCTTTCGTGAACGGTGACGGGTCGGGGCGCGTGGTCGTGATGGGTGTGCTCGCCACCGCGTGGGGAGCACGCCTGACCTTCAACTTCGCCCGCAAGGGCGGCTACACCGGGATGGAGGACTACCGCTGGGCCATCCTGCGTGGACGGATGCGGCCCTGGCAGTTCCAGATCTTCAACGTGCTGTTCATCATCTGCTATCAGATGGCGCTGCTCGTGCTCATCACGCTACCCGCCCTCGTCGCCGCACAGCACCCTTCGGCCCTCACCGGGTGGGATGCCCTGTTCATCGCCGCATTCGTCGCCTTCCTCGTCGGGGAGACGATCGCCGATCAGCAGCAGTGGGTGTTCCATCAGCGGAAGAAGCAGGCAGGCGGCACGCTCGCACCGGGGTTCGCCACGACGGGCCTCTTCCGATACAGCCGGCACCCGAACTTCTTCTTCGAGCAGGCGCAGTGGTGGGCCTTCTACGCGATCGGAGCGACGGCTGCGGTCACCGGCGGCGCCGGCGTCATCGGCGGGGTGCTGAATCCGACGATCATCGGTCCGGCTCTGCTGACCGTGCTCTTCATCGGCTCGACGATCTTCACCGAGTCGATCACCGCGTCGAAGTACCCGGCGTACGCCGAGTACCGCAAGACCACGTCGATGCTGGTGCCGTGGCCCCCACGCACCAGGGCGGTGGCCACGCAATCCTGAGACGGCGTGGCCACCTCCCGGTCGGCTCCGGACGCGCAGGACTCAGTGCACGCGGGCTTCCGCGGCGGCGTGGGCCACGGGAACCAAGCGGGTCAACTGGGTCACGTGCGCGGGCTCGAGCTCGGCGAGCGAGGCGACACCCAGCAGGCGCATCGTGCGTTCGATCTCGCTGCGCAGGATCGCGATCGTACGGTCGACACCCTGACGTCCACCCGCCATCAGACCGTAGAGGTACGCCCGTCCGATCAGGGTGAAGTCCGCTCCGAGCGCCACTGCCGCGACGATGTCCGCACCGTTCATGATGCCGGTGTCGATCATCACCGTGAAGTCGTCGCCCACGGCCTTGCGCACCTCGGGAAGCAGGTGGAACGGGATCGGCGCACGGTCGAGCTGGCGGCCACCGTGGTTCGAGAGGACGATCCCGTCGACTCCGGCATCGCGCAGACGCACCGAGTCCTCGACGTTCTGCACGCCCTTGATCACGATCTTGCCCGGCCAGATGTCGCGGATGACGGCGAGATCGTCATAGCTGATCGTGGGGTCCATCGCGGCGTCCAGCAGCTCGCCCACGGTACCCCCGGTGGTGCTGAGCGAGGCGAACTCGAGCTTCGGGGTGGTGAGGAAGTCATACCACCACCACGGGCGCGGGATCGCGTTGATGATCGTGCCGAGGGTCAGCTGCGGCGGGATGCTGAACCCGTTGCGCTTGTCGCGAAGACGCGCTCCCGCGACCGGCGTGTCCACCGTGAACTGCAGGGTGTCGAACCCCGAGGCGGCGGCGCGACGGGTGAGCTCGTAGGAGATCTCGCGGTCGCGCATGACGTAGAGCTGGAACCAGTTGCGTCCGCGCGGGTTGGCGGCCTTCACGCCCTCGATCGAAGTGGTGCCGAGCGTCGAGAGGGTGAACGGGATTCCGGCGGCGGCCGCGGCGCCCGCGCCCGCCGTCTCCCCCTCGGTCTGCATCAGACGGGTGAACCCGGTCGGGGCGATTCCGAACGGCAGAGCGGACGGACCGCCGAGGATCTCGACGCTGGTGTCGACGGTCGGCGCCGGTCGCAGGATCCCGGGGTGGAACTCCACGTCCTGGAACGCCTGACGTGCGCGCGTGAGCGACAGCTCGCCCTCGGCGGCGCCGTCGGTGTAGTCGAACGCGGCCTTCGGCGTGCGGCGCTTGGCGATCAGGCGAAGATCATCGATCGTGAGAGCACCCTCCAACCGTCGCTTGCGACCGTCGAGTTCGGGCTTCTTGAACTTCATCAGCTCGAGGAGCTCGACGGGGTTGGGGAATTGGCGCTGCACCATGATGTGCCTCTCAGATCTGGGGGTGGATGTCACGGGTCAGGCCCGCGGACGTGTAGTAGCCGGTGATGTGCGTGTGGACCAGGGAACGCGCTGTCTCGACGTCGGCGGCATCGATCGCCGCGACGAGTGCGTGGTGCTCTGCGCGAAGCCGCGTCGCCATCGCCTCCCAGTCGGCGATCGCGGAGACGCCCGCCTGCACGTAGGACTCGATCGAGGAACGAAGACCCGCCATCATCGCGGCGATGACCGTGTTCCCGCTGGCCTCGGCGAGCGAGAGGTGCAGCTGCGCGTCGAGGGCGAGGAACTCCGACGGGGCGAGGCCCGGGGCGTCCATCGCGGCGAGCAGTTCATGGGCGCGGTCCGTGTCGCGCTCGGGGGCGCCTGCCATCGCGGCGACGACCGCGTCTTCGAGCACCAGACGCGTGCGCACGACGTCGTCGAGCGGGAAGCCTTGCGCCGCCACCTGGAGCCGCAGCAGCGCTGACATGCCACCGGTGGGCGTGGCGATGACGATGGCGCCCGATTGCGGGCCCGAGCCGGTCGCCGTGCGGATGAGCCCCATCACTTCAAGCACCCGGAACGCCTCGCGGACGCTCGAGCGTCCGACGCCGAGCTCGGATGCCAGATCACGCTCGGACGGGAGACGATCACCCGGACTGAGACGTCCGTCGAGGAGGTCGCGTTCGATGTGCTTGAGCACGAGTCGCCATGCGCGCGCCGGCTGGTCGGTCATCGAACCTCCTGTGGTCAGACCACAGAGTATCGCGTGTGGTCAGACCACGCAAACAGGCGCGCTCGATCCCCGCGCTGCGTGCGCAACTCAGGAAGAAGACGACGAAGTGCGTCGCAGACGGCTCTTCGCGGCACGGGGCCGACAATCTTCCTGAATCACGGCTTCGGGACGGCACCGGCCGATGGGCGCCTCGACGGATCGGGCCGACCTCAGCCCAGGCGACCACCGGACTCTTCGAGGTAACAGGTACCGCAGAGCGACTCATAGGTGGTCAGCTCCGGCGAGGCCGATCCGGTCGCGCCCTCGTCGATAGCGACCTGGTCGCCGTCGAACACGAACCGTCCACCGACGACGCGACCGTTGAACACGGCCTTCCGTCCACAGCGGCAGATGGTCTTGAGTTCCTCCAGCGAGTGCGCGATCGCGAGCAGTCGCGCGGATCCGGGGAAGGCATGAGTGAGGAAGTCGTTGCGGATGCCGTAGGCGATGACCGGGATTCCGTCGACCACCGCGATGCGGAAGAGATCATCGACCTGGGTCGGCGTGAGGAACTGCGCCTCGTCGATCAGCAGGCAGGCGACGTCGCTCGGCCCTTCCGGCAGCAGCTCGTCGTCCGACGCATGCTGCATGCGCCCGCGATGTGCGGCGAAGATCGCACGCGCGTCGTCATCGGGATCGATCAGGAAGTCGACCCGACGGGTGACGCCGAGTCGACTCTCGATCTCGGATGCCCCCTTGGTGTCGATCGCCGGCTTCGCGAGAAGCACGTGCTGCCCGCGCTCCTCGTAGTTGTAGGCGGCCTGCAGCAGGGCGGTCGATTTTCCGGAGTTCATCGCGCCGTAGCGGAAGTAGAGCTTCGCCACGGTGCGACCTCAGACGTTGATGCCGAGTGCGGCTGCGGTCGCTTCGGTCGACTTCTCGGCGAGCTCCGGATTCTCGTTCAGCTTCTCGCCGAACGTGGGGATCAGCGCGCGCAGCTCGGGCTCCCAACCCGGGTACTCCGCGGGGAAGCACTTCTTGAGCAGATCGAGCATGATCGGCACGGCGGTCGAGGCGCCCGGAGAAGCACCGAGCAGACCCGCGATCGACCCGTCGGCCGCCGCGACGACCTCGGTGCCGAACTGCAGGATGCCACCCTTCTTCGGGTCCTTCTTCATGACCTGGGCGCGCTGGCCGGCGTCGATGAGCGTCCAGTCCTCGTCCTTCGCAGTCGGCATGAACGTACGCAGGCTGTCGACCTTCTTGGCGTGGTTCTTCAGCAGCTCGCTGATGAGATACGTGATGAGATCGGGGTTCTTCACCGCCACCTGCAGCATCGGCAGCAGGTTGTGCGCGCGCACCTGCGAGACGATGTCGAGCATCGACCCGTTCTTCAGGAACTTCGGGCTGAAGGTCGCGAACGGCCCGAACATGAGCGAGGCCTCGCCGTCGACGACACGCGTGTCGAGGTGCGGGACCGACATGGGCGGAGCACCCACCGACGCCTGCGAGTACACCTTCGCCTTGTGCTGGGCGACGATCGTCGGGTTGGTGGTCTTGAGGAACTGGCCGCCGATCGGGAAGACGCCGTAGCCCTTGATCTCCGGGATGCCGGAATTCTGCAGCAGCTTGAGAGCCCAGCCGCCGGCCCCGACGAACACGAAGCGCGCCTTGACCTCGCTCGGGGTGTGACCGATGCTGTTGCGGTACTTGACCAGCCAGGTACCGTCCTTCTGCTTCTTCAGACTGCGCACCTCGTGGTTGGTGCGCAGCGTGACGCCGGAGTCGGTCAGGTGGTCGAACAGCTGGTGCGTGAGGGCGCCGAAATCGACGTCGGTGCCCGCGGGGACGCGGGTCGCGGCGAACGGCTCGCCCTTCACCCGCTGCTGCATGAGGAGCGGCGCCCACTTGTTGATGACGCGGGAATCCTCGCTGTACTCGATGCCCGCGAACAGCGGCTGCTTCTTGAGTACCTCGTACCGGTTCTTGAGGTACGCGACATCCTTCTCACCGCGCACGAACGTCATGTGCGGCGTCGCGTTGATGAAGGTCGACGGCGCATCGAGCACGCCCTTCTCCACCAGCGACGACCAGAACTGCCGGCTCTGCTGGAACTGCTCGTTGATCGAGACCGCCTTGGCGGGGTCGAGCGGGGCATCACCCTGCTGCGGCATGTAGTTCAGCTCGCACAGTGCGGCGTGCCCCGTGCCGGCGTTGTTCCACGGGTTCGAGCTCTCCTGAGCCACCTCGGAGAGTCGCTCGAAGGCGACGATCTTCCACTCCGGCTGCAGCTCGTGCAGGAGAGTACCCAGGGTGGCGCTCATGATGCCACCGCCGATCAGGACGACATCGACGTTTTCAGTCACCGAACCAGTCTAGTTCGCGGGCACGCCACCGCCGACCATGCGGCACGGCCCGGTCAGACCGCTTCCACATCGCGGGGATACCGTCAGGCTATGACCGCCAGGCGCTCTGCCAGGATCTCGGCGATCTGCACGGCGTTCAGCGCCGCCCCCTTGCGCAGGTTGTCGTTGCTGAGGAACAGCACGAGCCCCTTGCCCTCGGGGGCGGACTGGTCGGCGCGGATGCGACCGACGAAGCTCGGGTCCTTCCCCGCGGCCTGCAGCGGGGTGGGAACCTCGTCGAGCACGACACCGGGAGCGACGCTCAGCACCTCGCGCGCACGCTCGGGCGTGATGTCGCCGGCGAACTCGACGTTGATCGACAGCGAGTGCCCCGTGAAGACCGGCACCCGCACGCAGGTGCCCGCGACACGGAGGTCCGGGAGTTCGAGGATCTTGCGGCTCTCGTTGCGGAGCTTCTTCTCCTCGTCGGTCTCGTTGTCGCCGTCGTCGACGAGGTTGCCGGCGAACGGGATCACGTCGAACGCGATCGGCGCGATGTACTTCTCGGGCTCGGGGAAGTCGACCGCCGACCCGTCGTGCACGAGGCGGAGGGTGTCGCCCTGTGCGAGCACGCCCTCGACCTGGCCGAGGAGCTCCTGGGCACCGGCGAGGCCGGAGCCGGAGACGGCCTGGTAGGTCGACACGATCAGGCGCTCGAGACCGGCCTCGGCGTGCAGGGCCTTCAGCACCGGCATCGCGGCCATCGTGGTGCAGTTCGGGTTCGCGATGATGCCCTTGGGGCGCTCGTCGATCGCGTGCGGGTTGACCTCGCTGACCACGAGCGGGACCTCGGGGTCCATGCGCCAGGCGCTGGAATTGTCGACGACCACGGCACCGGCGGCGGCGAAGCGGGGCGCATAAGCGCGGCTCGCGGTGGCTCCGGCCGAGAACAGGGCGATGTCGATACCCGCGACATCCGCCGTCTCGACGTCTTCGACGATGACCGTCGCTCCACCGAACTCGATTGCCGTGCCGGCCGAGCGCGCCGAGGAGAACAGGCGCAGGTCGCGGATCGGGAACGACCGCTCGGCGAGAATCTCGCGCATCACGGTGCCCACCTGGCCGGTGGCGCCGACGATGGCGACGGAGAGTCCTGAATCGGAGATGCGGGTCATGATGTTCCTTGGCGTCGTGCGGTGCTGCGTACGAGGCTTCGGGCGCGGCGTCGGGGTGATGAAGCTGCGCCTGGCGCCGGTGTCAGGGTTTCGGCGAGTCTACCGTGGTCTCACGAACTGCCGGCGCTGCGTCCCGAGGGGGCACGGAGTCGGCAGGAAAACGGCGATGAACGGCGGAGATCAGCGGCCGGTGCCGGCGTGGACCGTGGCTTCGGCGTCACCGTCGAGTCCGTAGGCGGTGTGCACGGTGCGCGCGGCCTCGGTGAGGTCGGTGTCGCGCAGCACGACCGAGATGCGGATCTCCGAGGTCGAGATCATCTCGATGTTGATCCCCCCGGCCGACAGCGCCTCGAAGAGGGTGGCGGAGACACCCGAGTGCGTCCGCATGCCCGCACCGACGACCGACAGCTTGCCGATCTGGTCGTCGTGGATCAGGTTCTGGAACCCGACCTCGGTCTGCTCCCCGGCGAGGGCCTTGAGGGCGGCCGCCGCATCCGCCTTGGGGACGGTGAAGGAGATATCGGTGCGCCCGGTGGCCGAGACGTTCTGCACGATCATGTCGACGTTCGCACCCGACTTCGCGACGATCTTGAAGATCTCGGCGGCCTTGCCCGGCACATCGGGCACGCCCGCGACCGTGATCTTGGCCTGGCTGAAGTCGGTGGCGACGCCGGCGACGATCGGTTCTTCCATGACTGCTCCCTCGGCTTCGCGGGGGTTCTTCATACCCTCGCCCAGAACGTATGTGCCCTCGGCCGACGAGAACGTCGACCGAGCGTGAATCAGGACGCCGTGACGGCGTGCGTACTCGACGGCGCGGATGTACAGCACCTTGGCCCCGTTGGCGGCGAGCTCCAGCATCTCCTCGCTCGAGACATGATCGAGCTTCTGTGCCTTCGGGATCACGCGCGGATCGGCGGTGAAGATGCCGTCGACGTCGCTGTAGATCTCGCAGACATCGGCGTCGAGCGCGGCGGCGAGGGCGACGGCGGTGGTATCGGACCCGCCGCGACCGAGCGTGGTGATGTCACGGGTGTCGCGGTTGAAGCCCTGGAACCCGGCGACGATCACGATCGCGCCCTCGTCCAGAGCTTCGCGCAGACGCACGGGCGTGACATCGACGATGCGGGCGGCACCGTGCTGCGAGTCGGTGATCATGCCCGCCTGGCTGCCCGTGAACGACCGCGCCTCGAAGCCCATCGAGTGGATCGCCATGGCCAGCAGTGCCATCGAGATGCGCTCTCCGCTGGAGAGGAGCATGTCGAGTTCACGGGGCGCGGGAATCGGTGCGACCTCGTTGGCGAGATCGAGCAGCTCGTCGGTGGTGTCGCCCATGGCGCTCACAGCGACGACCACGTCGTGCCCGGCACGACGCGTATCGACGATGCGCTTGGCGACGCGCTTGATGCTCTCTGCGTCGGCGACGGACGAGCCGCCGTACTTCTGCACGATGAGGGCCACGATCACTCCCTGGGATGACGGGCGGATCCGCCCACGCTCATTCTACGATCGGCGCGTATGCCCCGTTGCGCATGTGTCGCGTCGCGGTGCATCGAGTGCACGGGATGTCGCCGAGTGCACAGGATGTTCGCGTGAGCAAGCCGTGCACTCGACCGCAAGCCGTGCACTCGACGACTCGGAGTGGGAGGTGCGCGGCGCGGCGCGCGGCAGGAGGTGCGGGGCGCGGCTCAGAGGGAGGGCGGGAGAGCCTGGGGAGAGACCGGGCGCAGTCGACCACCTGTGGCGGCGAACCAGCACCCGACGATGATCAGCGGGAAGCCCAGCAGCAGGCCGGGGGTCAACGGCTCGGCGAGGACGATGGCTCCGAGGACGATCGCGACCACCGGATTCACATAGGTGAACAGTGGCGCGCGCACCGGACCGACTTCGCGGATGAGCGCGAAGAAGGCCAGGAAGGCCACCGCCGTGCAGATCACGGCGAGCGCGAGCAGCGCGACGATCGACGGCAGAGTGGGCACCTCGTGCTGAGTGAGCAGCCCGATCGGGAGGTAGAAGATCCCGATCATGAGAAGAGAGAGGGTGATGGTGCCGAGGGACGGCACATCGTTGAGCTTGCGAGCGACGATGAAGGGCGCGGTCGCATACAGCACCGCGACCAGCAGCACCTCGCCGGCCGCGAGAAGACTGACCTCACCACCGAAGAGCCCGGGACCCGCGACCACCACCGCGACACCGACGAACCCGACGAGCAGACCGATCCCGCGGGCCGGCCGCAGCACGCCACGGTCGCCACCGCCGAGGGCGATGAGAGCGGCGAACAGCGGCACGGTCGCCACCAGCAGGCCCGTCATGCCGGAGGGCAGCGTCATCTCGGCGTGCCCGAGCAACAGGAAGGGGCCCGCCATCTCGACGACGCCGAACGCGAGCACCCACGGCCAGTGCTTCAGAGCGGCACGCAGCGCGCCGCTGCGGAGGGCGAACGGCAGCAGCAGCAGAGCCGCGATGAGCGTGCGCCCCGCCACGATCGCCGGTGGCGAGAACGACTCGACCGCGACGCTGATGAACAGATACGGAACTCCCCACAGCAGCGCCATGGCACCGAAGAGGAGCCAGCCGCGACGTGAGAAGCCCGTGTGGGGGCTCACAGGATGCGCCGGCCTTCGAAGGCGCGGCCGAGGGTGACCTCGTCGGCGTACTCGAGGTCGCCGCCGACGGGCAGGCCCGAAGCGAGACGGGAGACCGTGATCTGCATCGTCGTCAGCAGGCGGCTGAGGTAGCTCGCGGTCGCCTCCCCCTCGAGATTGGGGTTGGTGGCGAGGATGACCTCCTGCACGGTGCCGTCGGCGAGGCGGGTCATGAGCTGGGCGATGCGCAGGTCGTCCGGTCCGATGCCGGCGATGGGGCTGATCGCTCCGCCGAGGACGTGGTAGAGGCCCCGGAACTCCCTGGTGCGCTCGATGGCGGCGACGTCTTTGGCGTCTTCGACCACACAGATCAGCGCCTGGCTGCGACGCGGGTCGCGGCAGATGGCGCAACGCTCCTGCTCGGCGACGTTGCCGCAGATCTCGCAGAACCGCACGCGGAGACGGATCTCACTGAGCAGCTCAGCGAGACGGGCGACGTCGAACGTCGGCGTCTGCAGGATATGGAACGCGATCCGCTGCGCGGACTTCGGGCCGATGCCGGGGAGCCGACCGAACTCGTCGATCAACTCCTGAACGATGCCGTCGTACATCAGGAGAACCTCGTCGGGGGCTCGTAGGGCTCTTCGCGCAGGAATGTCGCGCCGAGCACCTGGCGGATCACGGCCTCACCGTAGCGCTGCACTCCTCCGACGGAGGGCGAACGCTCGATGACGACCGGCGGAGTGGCGACGGCCGTGCGCTGCGTCTGCGGCGCCGACCGGTCGGGAGCAGCCCCGCGCGACACGGACGGGTCGGCCGGCGGCTCGTACGAGGGGTCGTACGGAGGCTCATCGTCGTAGGCCGGAGCCTCGTCGTCGCCGGGCAGCGGCGGCTCGTCGCGATCGATGACACCGTCGGACGGGGGAATCGGTGCCGAGGCCGCTGCCTCGACCTCTTCGGGCTCATCGTCGACGGGGAGCGGCGCGGACGGTATCGGAGCGTCGCGCACCGACTCCTCGTTCGCGGTCGGAATCGACGCGACGGCCCACTCCGTCACCGACGATGCGGACGCGCCACGGACCTGCGAACGAGGGGAACGCGCTGACGCAGGCTCCGATGCGGGAGCGGAATCAGCCGGTGCCGAGGATCCGGACGACGCCGGCTGGCGCGGGGCACCCCCGGTCGGCATCGGGGCGGGGAGGTACTTCACGCGGACGCCGAGCTCGTTCTCGATCGCGGAACGCAGGTGGTCGGAAGGCCCTGAGCCCGGGGTCGTGCCCTTGAACTTGGCGACATCGTGCTGGCTGGTGAATCCGAGCGTGAGCACCTCGGTCTCGGTGACGTACGCCAGGGGCTGCACGGCCGTGGCCAGCAGCCAGGACGTGCGGCTGATGCTCTCGAGCCGCGTCAGCACGGCGGGCCACACGGCGCGGATGCGCTCGAACGTGACCGGTCCCTGCGATGCCGCAGGAGCCGCGGGTTCTGCAGGAGCCGCGGGTTCCGGTACGGCACCGTCGGATACCGCACCGACGCTCTCGCTCGCTGCCTCCTCGACGACCCGAGTCTGGGCAGCGGAAGCAGGAGCGGATTCGACGACGACCGGCTCCGGCGTGTGCCTGGAGGCGGCCGGGCTGACGGGAGCC
>NZ_DFQP01000118.1:13193-38390 GCF_002377845.1 Microbacterium sp. UBA3486 | reverse complement strand
CCGCCCGGCCCCGGCGTGGGCCGGGGGGCGGCGGGGCTGACGGGAGCCGCCGGGGCCACAGACGCCGGGGCCGCGGGAGCCGATGAACCTGCCGAAGCCGCGATCGTGGATGACGCGGAAGGCGCCGGCGCTGCCGGGGTCGCGACCTGTCGGGCGGGAGCCGCGGTACGCTCCCCCGCCGGCGCGGGCGCAGCCACGGCGGCATCCGTCGCTCCCGCGAGCACCCGTGCGACCATGAGTTCGAGATGCAGGCGCGGAGATGTGGCTCCCGACATGTCGTCGAGTGCCGCACTCACCACGTCGGCCGTGCGCGAGAGGCGTGCGGAGCCGAATTCTGCGGCCTGGGCGCGCATGCGCTCCAGGTCGTCTTCGGCGATACCGCGCAGGACGGCGGATGCGCCGGCGCCGACCGCCGCGATCACGATGAGATCGCGCAGACGCTCGAGCAGATCGTCGACGAAGCGACGGGGGTCCTGCCCGGTCTGCACGACCCGGTCGATCGCGGGGAACGCGGTCGCCGCGTCGCCCGCGGCGAGCGCGTCGACGATCTCGTCGAGGAGGGCGGCATGAGTGTACCCGAGCAGGGAGACGGCGCGCGCATAGCCGACGGTGACCGTCTCCGAACCTGCGGGGGCGTCGGAGCCGGCGATCAGCTGGTCGAGCAGCGAGAGCGTGTCACGGGGCGAGCCGCCGCCGGCGCGGACCACGAGCGGGAGGACACCCTGTTCGACGATCACGCCCTCTTCGGCGCACAGCTTGGCGACGTACTCGAGCATCGCGGCCGGCGGGACGAGCCGGAACGGGTAGTGGTGGGTGCGCGAGCGGATCGTGCCCAGCACCTTCTCGGGCTCGGTGGTCGCGAAGATGAACTTCACGTGCTCCGGCGGCTCTTCGACGAGCTTGAGCAGCGCGTTGAAGCCCTGGGGCGTCACCATGTGCGCCTCGTCGAGGATGAAGATCTTGTACCGGTCGCGGCTGGGGGCGAATGTCGCCCGCTCGCGCAGGTCGCGCGCGTCGTCGACGCCGTTGTGGCTCGCCGCGTCGATCTCGACGACATCGAGTGATCCGCCGCCGGCCCGCGACAGCTCCACACAGCTCGGGCAGACGCCGCAGGGCACGTCGGTCGGCCCCTCGGCGCAGTTCAGGCACCGCGCCAGGATGCGCGCGGACGTGGTCTTGCCGCACCCGCGGGGGCCGGAGAACAGATAGGCATGGCCGACCCGGTCACCGCGCAACGCCGTCATGAGCGGATCGGTCACCTGGGACTGCCCGATCATCTCGCCGAACGTCTCGGGTCGGTAGCGGCGGTAGAGGGCTGTGGTCACCTCAACAGCCTACGGCGTGCCACCGACCTTCGGCGGGCCCGAGCATCAGTCGATCGTCTCGATCACCGGGATCGTCGTCGTGATCACCGGAACGGATGCCGACATGCGCGTGCCGTCCTCGCGTCGAGCGTCGGCGAACTGTCGGAGCGTCGGACGACCGGGGAGCAGGGGACCCTGATCCGCGAGCGGCACGACGACCTCGTCGTCGACGGTCGCGATGTACGCGGTCTCTCGCACGCTGAAGGGAACGGGGGGTCCGTTCCTCACCTGCACGCGCAGCTCGGCCGCGGTCACCGTCACGTGCAGCGTCGATCCCTGCCACTGCAGCGGGAACGACAGCGACGGCCAGCTCGCCGGAAGCCGCGGGTCGAAGCTCAGTTCGCCGGCATAGTCGCGCATCCCGCCGAAACCGCACACCAGAGCCGTCCACACCCCGCCGGCGGAAGCGACGTGCACGCCGTCCGCCGCGTTGTGGTGCAGGTCGTGCAGGTCGACGAACAGCGACTGCTCGAAGTACTTCTGCGCGAGGTCCTGATACCCCACCTCGGCGGCGAGGATCGACTGCACGACGGCCGAGAGAGTCGAGTCGCCGGTGGTCAGCGGGTCGTAGTAGTCGAAGTCCGCCTTCTTCTCCTCTGGCGTGAAGTGATTGCCCTGCAGGAACAGCGCCAGCACGACGTCGGCCTGCTTGAGCACCTGGAACCGGTAGATCACGAGGGGGTGGAAGTGCAGCAGGAGCGGACGCTGATCGGCGGGCGTATTGGCGAGGTCCCACACCTCGCGCTCGAGGAACAGGGAGTCCTGCGGGTGGATGCCGAGGCCCTCGCTGTAGGGGATGTACATGGCCTCTGCGGCGCGATCCCAGGCTTCGGCCTCGCCGGGGCCGAGGCCGGTGCGGTCGACCAGCTTCACGTAGTCGTCGGGATAGCTCTCCCTGATCTCGCGCACGATCTTGGCCGCGTAGCGGAGGTTGTAGCGCGCCATGACGTTGGTGTAGAGGTTGTCGTTCACGACCGTCGTGTACTCGTCGGGGCCGGTGACGCCGTGGATGTGGAACGTCTCGGTCCCCTCCCCCGGCATGCCTTCGATCAACCGGGAGGCACGCCAGAAGCCGAGAGTCGCCCACAACCGGGCGGTCTCGATCGCGATGTCGGCGCCTTCCCGACGCAGGAACTCCTCGTCCCCCGTCGCACGCACGTACTTGCCCAGGGCGAAGCTGATGTCGGCGTTGATGTGGTACTGCGCCGTGCCGGCCGCGTAGTAGGCCGAGGCCTCCTCGCCGTTGATCGTGCGCCAGGGGAAGAGCGCCCCCGCCTCGTTGAGCTGCGCGGCCCGACGACGTGCGGCCGGGAGCATGCGCACGCGGGCGCGCAGCGCGTTGTATGCCCAGCGTGGCGAGGTGTACGTGAGGAACGGGAGCACGTAGATCTCGGTGTCCCAGAAGTAGTGCCCGCTGTATCCCGAACCGGAGACGCCCTTGGCGGGGACTCCGGCGCCGTCGGCACGCGCCGAGGCCTGGGCGAGCTGGAACAGGCACCAGCGGGTGGCCTGCTGCAGGTCGTCGCGCCCGCCGATCTGCACGTCGCTGCGCTCCCAGAACGCGTCGAGCCATTCCCGCTGCCGACGGAACACGGTCTCGACGCCCTCGTCCGCCGCCCGGTCGAGCGAGCGACGGCAGCGGTCGACGAGCTCGCGTGGGGGTACGCCTCGCGACGTGTGGTAGCTGACGAGCTTGGTCACGGTGATCGGCACGCCGGCCTTCGCCTGCACACGGAACACGTTCTTGGCGATGTCCGGTTCCACCAGCGTGCGGGCGTTGTACTCGTTCTCGGTCTCGACGACGTGGTCGGCGACCACGGCGACGGTCATGCCCGAATCGGCGACACGATAGGAGAGCGCGGATCGCAGCCCGTCCTGCCAGTGCTCGGCGGGCTCCAGCACGCGATCGGCGATCTTCTCGGCCTTGCGGGGGTCGAACGCCGCGGCCTTCGTGCCGATCGGCGTGCCCGCGTAGACGCCGGCGCCGTCCTGCCTGTTGAGCAGCTGGCAGCTGATGGTGACGGGGGCGTCGGCGTTCTCGACCACGACCTCGAGGCGCAGCACGGCGAGATGACGCTCCTCGAAGCTGACGATGCGCTCGTCGCGCATGCGCACGCGCTTGCCGGACGGGGTCTCCCAGACCACGTGGCGCTCCAGCACGCCGGTGCGCAGGTCGAGTGTGCGCCGGTACTCGCGCACATCGGCGTCGTCCAGCGAGACCGGCTCATCGTCGACGTACACGCGCATGACCTTGGCATCCGGCGCGTTGACGATCGTCTGCCCGACCTCTGCGAAGCCGTAGGCCTGCTCGGCGTGACGGATCGGCCAGGTCTCGTGCAGACCGTTGATGAACGTGCCGTGCTCCTGCGCGCCGCGACCCTCGATGTGGTTGCCGCGCAGGCCGAGATAGCCGTTGCCGACGGAGAACAGCGTCTCTCCGACGCCCTCCTCCGAGTAGTGAGTGTCGATCAGACGCCACGGGTCGACGGGGAAGCGGTCGCGGTCGATCATGCGGTCTCCGGGATGTCGGTGCGGGAAGAGGGAAGGAGGACGGCGAGGTCGTCGACCACGACGGTGGCGCCGGCCGCGCGCAAGGCGTCGGCACCCGTGCCACGGTCGACGCCGACCACGGTTGCGAAGCCGGCCGCCGCAGCGGAGGCGGCGCCGGACGTGGCGTCCTCCACGGCGACCGCACGGGCGGGGTCGATCCCGAGGGCGACGGCACCGGCGGCGAACATGTCGGCGGCGGGTTTGGAGGCGAGTCCGTCGCGTTCGGCCACGACGCCGTCGACGACGATCCGGAAGAAGGAGCGCAGGCCCGCGGCCCCCAGGACCTCTTCGGCGTTCTTGGAGCTCGACACCACGCCGAGCGGGACTCCGGCGGAATGCAGGCTCTCGACGAGTGCGAGCGAGCCGGGATACGGCGCGATCCCCTGGCCGCGCAGCGATGCGGCGAACGCGGCGTTCTTGCGGTTGCCGATACCGCACACGGTCTCGGCCGAGGGGTCGTCGTCGACGTCGCCCCACGGCAGCTCGACGTTGCGACTGTGCATCAGGCTCGCGACGCCGTCGTAGCGCTTCTTGCCGTCGACATAGTCGTAGTAGTCGGCATCGGTGTACGGCGGAGTGATCCCCCATCGCGCGAACACATCGTCGAACACGGCCTTCCAGGCGCGCATGTGCACCTCGGCCGTCGGGGTGAGCACGCCGTCGAGGTCGAAGAGCACGCCGTCGGCGTGGAACAGGTCGGGCAGTGCTTCAGGCACAGAGCCTCCAGGAGAAGGGCGATCGTCGGGCCGGCACCTCTCCGTGCCACTGTGCAAGCGTAATGCGGTCGCGCACCGCGGGGTAACCCCTGCGGGAGGATCGGCGCAGCGATCAGAGCAGCTCCGCCGTCTGCCGCGCGATCTGCAGCTCCTCGTCGGTCGGCACGACGAGGACCGTCACCGGAGAGGCATCCGTGGAGATCCGGCGGATGCCGCGCTCTCGTGCCGCATTCCTGGCGGGGTCGATCTCCACACCGGCGAAGCCGAGCGTCGCCATCGCACCGGCACGCACCGGCGCGGCGTTCTCGCCCACGCCGGCGGTGAAGGAGATGACGTCCACTCCCCCCAGCTGTGCGATGTAGGCGCCGGCGTAGGCGCGCAGCCGGTGCACGTACACGTCGAACGCGAGCATCGCCGCGTCCTCCCCTGCCTCGACGCCCGCGAGGATGTCGCGCATATCGCTGCGCCCGGCGAGACCGGCGAGTCCGCTGCGGGTGTTCAGCAGAGAATCGAGGTCGTCGATCGACAGCCCGGCGCGGCGCGACAGGTGCACGAGCGCGGCCGGATCGATGTCGCCCGAGCGCGTGCCCATGACGAGCCCCTCGAGAGGGGTGAGCCCCATCGAGGTCTCCACCGAGCGGCCGCCGTCGATCGCGGTCACCGAGGCCCCGTTGCCGAGGTGGAACACCAGCTGCCGGAGATCCCCGAGGTCACGACCGAGGAACGCGGCGGCGGACTCGCTGACGTACTGGTGACTCGTGCCGTGGAAGCCGTAGCGGCGCACCCGGTGCTCCGCGGCGAGCGCCGCATCGATCGCGTAGGTGTAGGCGGCGGGAGGGAGCGTCTGATGGAAGGCCGTGTCGAACACCGCGACGTGCGGAACGCCGTCGAACACGGCGCGCGCGGCGAGGATGCCGGCGAGGTTCGCGGGGTTGTGCAACGGTGCGAGCACCGCGAGCTCGTCGATCTGCCGCTCCACGTCGGCATCGATCAGCGTGGGGGCGTAGAAGCGGGCGCCGCCGTGGACCACACGGTGCCCGACAGCGACGGGGCGATGCTCGTCGAGAGAGGGGCCGTGCGTGACGAACTGCTCGCGCATCACCTCGAAGGCGGCGGCGTGATCGGCGATCGGCCTCTCACTGCGGTAGGTGGCGTCGAGCATGGTCGGCACGGCGTCGCCGTCGACCGCGGGGCGCACCGTGTGCGCGACCGGGCTGATCTCCTGACCGATGCGCTCGATCAGCCCGCTCGCGAGCAGATTCTCCTGCTCGATGTCGATCAGGCTGTACTTCAACGAGGAGGAGCCGCTGTTGATGACCAGGATGGCGCTCATGCCGCCTCTCCCGCGTGCTCGGCTCCCTGCGCCTGGATCGCCGTGATCGCCACCGTGTTGACGATGTCGTCGACGAGCGCACCGCGGGAGAGGTCGTTGATCGGCTTGTTGAGCCCCTGCAGCACCGGGCCGATCGCGACGGCGCCGGCTGAGCGCTGCACGGCCTTGTAGGTGTTGTTGCCGGTGTTCAGGTCGGGGAAGACGAACACGGTCGCCCGTCCGGCCACAGCGGAGCCGGGGAGCTTGGCCTTGGCCACCGCCGCATCCGCGGCGGCGTCGTACTGGATCGGCCCCTCGACCGGGAGCTCGGGCGCCCGTTCGCGCACGAGGGCGGTGGCGGCGCGCACCTTGTCGACGTCCGCACCGGATCCGGACTCCCCCGTCGAGTACGACAGCATCGCCACGCGCGGATCGATGCCGAACTGCCGGGCGGTCGTCGCGGAGGAGATCGCGATGTCGGCGAGCTGCTCGCTGGTCGGGTCGGGGATCACGGCGCAGTCGCCGTAGACGAGCACGCGGTCGGCGAGCGCCATCAGGAACACGCTGGAGACCACGTTCACCCCCGGCTTGGTCTTGATGATCTCGAACGACGGGCGGATCGTGTGGGCGGTGGTATGCGCGGCGCCCGACACCATGCCGTCGGCGAGGCCGAGGTGCACCATCATCGTGCCGAAGTACGACACGTCGGTCACCGTGTCCGCCGCCTGGGCGAGCGTGATGCCCTTGTGGGCCCGTAGCCGGGCGTACTCCGCGGCGAAACGCTCGACCAGCTCGGGATCGGTCGGGCTGAGCACCTGGGCCGCCGTGATGTCGATGCCGAGTTCGACGGCGCGGGCGCGGATGGTTGCCTCGTCGCCGAGGATCGTCAGGTCGGCGACCTCTCTCGCGAGCAGCGTGGCCGCGGCGTGCAGGATGCGATCGTCGTCCCCCTCCGGCAGCACGATGCGGCGGCGGTCCCCGCGTGCGCGTTCGATGAGTCCGTACTGGAACATCAGCGGAGTCACCACGTGAGCCTCGGCGAGACCGAGCTGCTCGGTGAGCTCGGCGATGTCGACATGCGCCTGGAAGAGGCCGAGCGCACGGTCATAGCGGCTGCGCGAATCGGCGGAGATGCGTCCGCGGGTGCTCATCACGCGCACCGCCGTGTCATAGGTGCCGAGATCCGTCGTGATGATCGGCACCGACGAGGCGAAGCCGTCGAGCAGTCGCACGATCGGCTCCGGCAGCGGGAACGGCCCGTTCAGGATGATGCCGGCGATGCGGGGGAAGGTGCCGGACGAATCGGCGAGCAGCGCAGCCAGCAGTACCTCGGTGCGGTCGGCGGGGATCACCACGACCGCCTCCTCGGTCAGTCGGGGCAGCACGTTCACCATCGACATGCCCGCGACGACGATCGTCAGCGCCTCCCTCGTGAGACGATCGTCGTCGCCCTTGAGCAGCGTGCCGTCGACGGCCGCGAGGATGCCGCGGATCGACGGCGCGACGAGAGCACGGTCCTCGGGGATCGCCCATACCGGCGTGCTCTCCGCGGGGAGCGCGGCATGCACCGCCTCGATGATGGCGTCGAGCGCCTCCGGGTCGGCGCGGTTGACCGCGACGGCGAACAGCTCCGCCCGCTCCTCCGTCAACTCGGACAGGGCGAGCGCCGCGATCTGCGCGATCGCGGCGGCCGACCGCGCCGTGGTGGTCCCCAACTGCTCGGCCTGGCGCTGCTGGTCGCGACCGCTGAGAACGAGGAGCACCGGGGCTCCGAGGTTGGCGGCGATCCTGGCGTTGAAACCGAGCTCCGCAGGGCTGGCCACATCGGTGTAGTCGCTGCCGATGACGACGACGGCATCGCACTGGGCCTCGACCGCCTTGAACCGCGCGACGATGGTCGACAGGGCGCCCTCCGGGTCGGCCCTCACATCGTCGTAGGTGACGCCGATGCAGTCCTCGTAGTCGAGGTTCACCCCGTCGTGCGCGAGCATCAGTTCGAGGATCTCGTCGCGCGCGGTGACCGAGCGGGCGATCGGACGGAACACGCCCACCCGCGGCGAGACGCGCATCAGAGCGTCGAGCGCCCCGAGGGCGATCGTCGACTTTCCGGTATGGCCTTCGGCCGAGGTGATGTAGATGCTCTGCGCCACGACTTCAGCTTAGGCGCGGCATCCATGAACGCACCGAGCGTCTCACCGGGTCAAATGCCGCGACGTCACTCGCACGGTCCGGACATCGCATCGACGACCGCCGTGGCATCCGCCTGGAACCGCGAGTAATAGTCGCGGTCGGTGTTGATCTGCACCCGGTGGATCGCGTGGGAGGGCTCCATCGTCTGCCAGTCCGGGAGCCGTCCGAGGCGATCGAAGAACAGCGTCGTCGCGGTCGCCGGATCCATCCGCTGCTCCACGCTTCCCCACCACTCCTGCTGCTGGAAGAGTCCGATGCTGGTCGTCCGGGTTCCATCGGGGTTGGTGAATCCGCGCGTCTCCCAGTCGCCGTAGTCGATGTTGCGCAGGCTGCTCTCCCCCATCGCCGTCATCACCCCGAGGATCTGCCCCTCACGCGCGTAGCCGAGAACCGCGGCGGTGCGGATGATGGTCGCCGCGTTCTCGAGCTGCTCACCACTCCATCCCTCGATGCCCTCCGCAGGAAACGTCTGCGGGCGGTCGATGCAGATCGGCGCGGGATCGCGCGCGAGCCCCAGGGGGATGAGCACGAACAGACCGACGGCGACGACGACGGCGCCCCCGGAGATCAGGATGCGCTGCAGGATCTTCCGCCGGCGCAGGCGATTCGCCGCCTGCCGTCGCGCGCCGGGACCGCGGCGTTTCTTGGTCTTCTTGGTGTTCGACGTGCTCTTCGTGCGCGTGCCTCTGGTTGCCGGCTTCTTCGTCGCCGGCCTGCGTCCGGCCCGCGATGCCGGTGCGGCGTTCATGGCGCGAGGGCTCCGCCGGTTCGCGGCCGGCGGCCGGCGAGGGCGGCGATGCCACCTCCGATGGCCCCGGACAGATGCCCCTGCCAGGAGATGCCGTCGGCCACACCGAAGACGCCGGCCAGCATCGAGCCGCCGTACAGCGCGATCACGACGATCGCGATCACGGCGTACAGGATGCGGTGCGCCACACGGCCGGGGGCGAACACCCGCATCACGACGTACCCGAAGTAGCCGAAGACCAGCCCGGACGCCCCGACCGTCAGAGTGCCGGGAGCGTTGAACACCCAGGTGCCGATGCCCCCGACGACGGCGACGATCGCGGTGACGGCCCAGAACCGTCGCGTGCCCTCGACCGCGACGAGACAGCCGAGCACCAGGAACGGGACGGAGTTCGCGATGAGATGCTGCCAGTTCGCGTGCAGGAGCGGCCCGAGCACGATGCCGCCGAGTCCGGAGACGTCCCAGGACCGCAGCCCGAATCCGGTGAACGAGCCGGGGAGGATCGCGTCGGCGAACTGCACGACCCACATCGCGACGAGCAGCAGCACCGGCGAGGCGAATCGGCCGAGCGGATGCTGCGTCTGCGGCGGCGGGGTGACGGTCACCGGACGATTGTCGCAGGTGCAGCCACGAGAGGGCTGTGCGCCCGGGGCGAGACGCCCGCACAAAGAAAATGACTCTCCGCGCACCCAGCAGAGCCCGGTTACCCTTGCTGCGTTTCCGCCCTGGGGGAATTGGCCTGGATGCCGCCACGCGGAGAGCCGTCAACCATCCTAACCCGACCGGCGCGATGGTCCGAACCGCGCACGTCTCCACGCGCATCCTCAGGGGAACCTGCCAGAGCGGCGCACCCCGTGCAGGGTTACGATCGAGTCACGCGCACCGCAGCGCCGACGTGAGAGGGAACGCATGCCAGAGAACGCCCCCCTGACCCCGGTATCGATGGATGCCGAGAGGTTCGCCGCACAGACGTCTGCGATCCTCGGCTCGATCGGCCAGGTCATCGACGGCAAGCCGGACGCGGTGCGCAGCGCTCTCGTATGCCTCCTCGCCGAGGGGCACCTGCTGATCGAAGACGTTCCAGGGGTCGGCAAGACCATGCTCGCCAGGGCCCTCGCCGCGAGCGTGGATGCGACGGTGCGCCGCATCCAGTTCACGCCCGATCTGCTGCCCGGCGACGTCACGGGGGTGTCCGTCTACAACCCCGTGGATCGCGAATTCGAATTCAAGCGCGGCGCGGTGTTCGCGCACATCGTGATCGCCGACGAGATCAACCGCTCCTCCCCCAAGACGCAGTCCGCTCTGCTGGAGGCGATGGAGGAGGGGCAGGTCACCGTCGACGGCTCCACGCACCTGCTGCCCCAGCCGTTCCTGGTCGTCGCGACCCAGAACCCGCTGGAGATGGAGGGGACCTACGCCCTGCCCGAAGCGCAGCGCGATCGGTTCATGATGCGGATCTCGATGGGGTATCCGGATGCCGCCGCCGAGGCTCTCATGCTGCGCCAGCGTGATGTCGTCAGCCCCCTCGCGGCCGTGTCGCCCGTCGCCGACGCGGCGTCCATCGCCCACCTCATCGCCTGGGCGCGCTCGGTGCACGTGGCCCCCGCGCTCGAGGAGTACGCTGTCGCGCTCGCCCAAGCCACCCGCTCCGACCCGAACCTGCATCTCGGTGCGAGCCCTCGGGCCACCCTGCAGCTGGTCAGGGCCGCGAAGGTGTGGGCTGCTCTCGACGGACGCGAGTACGTGATCCCCGACGACATCACCGCGCTGCTCATCCCTGTGCTGGCGCACCGCCTGCTCCCGGCCAGGGGCGCACATCGCGCCGGCGCGCAGCCGGTCGAGGCCGCCCTCACCCAGATCGTCGAGCGGGTGCGTGTCCCCGTCGCGACGCGTTCCTGACAGACCTCATCATGCGAAGACGTCGATCCCTCACCGGCCGCGGTGCCGGAGCGCTCGTCGCCGCGCTCGGCTGCATGATCGCCGCGAACCTCCTCGGCACGCGCGTCCTGCTCTACATCGGCGTGCTGCTCGCGGCCGTCACGCTCTTCTCCCTCATCGCGGTGCGATTGCCACGACGATCCGGAACGGTCACCCGCCAGATCTCGACCGATCTGCTGACCGTGTCCGAGACGTCACGAGTGACGGTGCGGTTCTCGCTGCGAGCGATCCGGGTGCCGCGGGGGCTCTGGCACGATGTGCTCCCCGACGCGGTCTCCGGAGACTCCGGCGGTGAATATCCCCCCGAGACCGGCCAGCTGACCTACCTCATCACCGGTGTCCGACGCGGCGTCTGGCCCCTCGGGCCGCTGATGCTGCGCACGGTCGACCCGTTCGGTCTGGCGCAGCGCGAGCAGGCATTCGGCGAGACGAGGAGTGTGACGGTCGTTCCCGAGGTGTTCGCGCTCGCCCCGCTGGCCGTGCGTGTCGGTGCCGCCGGCGGCACCACGCACACCTCCTCCACCCGGCTCGGGCAGGGAAGCGACAACCTCTCGCCCCGCGGATACATCCCGGGCGACTCGATGCGTCGTATCCACTGGCGGGCGACCGCGCATCGCGGTCAGTTGATGGTGCGTCAGGAAGAGGAGGAGTCCAGCCCCGACGCAGTGGTCGTGCTCGACCGCAGCGGGCGCCGTTGGGACGCACCGGGCACCGACGAGGATCCCGCCTTCGAAGCAGCGGTCTCCCTGTGCGCCTCCGCGGCCGTGCACCTCGCATCGGAGGGGTACAGCGTCGACGTTCTCGACAGCGCAGGAACGCTGCTCGGCGCGCTTCGCGGGCATGAAGACGATCGCGACGGTCTGCTCGCTGCACTCGCGACGGTCACCCCGCGCGGAGAGAGCCGTGACCTGATGGCGCTCGTCGGTGGCACCCCGCCCGGTCCGCTCGTCTACATCACGGGCCGCCTCGACGAGGAGGATGCGGCCCTGCTGCGTTCAGCAGGTGCCGCTGCACCGATGCTGTTCAGCACAGAGCTGCTCCCCGGCGCCACCGAGGCCTCCGTGCGCCATGGATGGACGGTGGCCCCACTCGGGGACGACATCCCCGCAGCGTGGGAAGACGCCGTCTCGGCCCGGATCGGGGTCGGCGATGTTCCGCGCTGAGCAGGCGCCGCCGGCGCCGACCGTCGCCACGCGCAGGCCGGCCTTCTGGCACCGCGACCACGAGGAGCCGGCCGGCATCGTCGGCCCCGGCGCACTCGCGGCGACGGCGGCGCTCACGGCGATGTGGCCGTTCACCTCTGTGATCGGCCCCGGGGCGTGGTCCTTCACCGTGATCGCCGTGATCGTCGCCGTGGCGGGCACCGGGATGCTGACGCGACACCTGCTGCGGCGACGAGCGGCGTGGGCGCAGGACATCGTCACCTTCGCCGTGCAGATCGTGGTCGCCATCGCCGTCGTGACGCTGCTCGTGGCCGGCGACACCGCCATCTTCGGGATCGTCCCGACATCGGCGACGCTGACGCTGTTCGGTGTGCTCGGGGCCTCCGCCGTCGAGGCCGTGGTGTTCGGATCCGCGCCGTTGGATCCCTCCCCCGGCCTCGCTGCGGTGATGGGCATCGGCTTCGCGGTCGTCGCGATCCTCCTCGACCATCTCGTCGCGCATCGTTCGGCCGTGCTGGCCGTCCTCTTGACCGGCGTCATCGGCGCCGTGCCGATGATCGTCACGCTCGGCGACACGAACGTGGCCTGGTTCCTGCTCTTCGGCGTGGTCGCCCTGCTCCTCCTCCGCTACACCGCACGCCGGCATCCGGAATCCCCGCGCCGCTCGTCGACGTCGTTGGCCGTCGCGCTCGGAGCCGCCGCGCTGGCGACGACAGTGGCCATCGCCCCGATGCTGCCCGTCACCGCGAGCCTCACCGGCAACGGGGTCGGGGTCACGGTCGACGCCTCGCTGCGTCTCGGAGACGACCTGCGCCAGCCCAATCCGGTCGAAGTCCTCACCGTTGCCGCGAAAGGCGACACTGCACCGTACCTGCGTCTGACCACGCTCTCGCGCTTCGACGGCCGCGTCTGGCAGCCGGACGACGGCGACCTGCAGGCGCAGAGCGACGGATTCGGTCCCCCGGAATGGGGCGAGGACATCGCGACGGAAGAACAGAACACCTCCATCCGCGTGCTGCGGATGTCGAGTTCCTGGCTCCCGGTGCCCTATCCCGCCACCGCCGTGCAGGGACTCAGCAATGCCTGGAGGATCGCCCCCGAGAATCGCACGCTGTACTCCCGCGGCGCGGACGCCGTCGGGAACGACTACACGGTCACGTCGTCGAGATTGATCCCCACCCTCGAGCAGATCCGCGCGATCGATGCCGCCGCCCCCGTCGTCGATCCCGATGCCGAACCGGTCGAGCTCCCCGGGATCATCGGTGAGCTCGCGGACGACGTGACCGCGGCGGCGAGCACCGACTACGACCGGCTCATCGCGCTGCAGAACTGGTTCCGCTCGCAGTTCGCCTACTCGCTGGAGACCCCGGTGGAGGAAGGCTTCGACGGCACCGGGGCGGAAGCCGTCGCGGAATTCCTCGAGGCGCGGTCGGGATACTGCGTCCATTTCGCGGGGGCGTTCGCGTTGATGGCGGAGAGCCTGGGCATGCAGGTGCGCATCGTCGTCGGATACCTTCCCGGTTCGCTGACCGACGAGAAGCGCGGCAGCGAGTCGGTGTTCTCCGTGACCAGCGACCGGCTGCACTCCTGGCCGGAGGTGCTGTTCCCCGGTATCGGATGGGTTCCGTTCGAGCCCACCGCGTCTCTGGGTGTGCCCACCGCCTTCCGCCCCGGAGCGACGCAGGGTGGAGGTGCCGGAAGCCCGTCCGCCCCGGCCCCGACCACGGCACCGCAGGCCGAGCAGACCTCGGGTCCCGAGATCGACCGCAACGATGCCGGCGGCGACGCGGCCAGCGGCGACGACCTGCGCCGCCTCGACCCGACGCCGGTGGTCTTCACAGCCCTCGGCATCGTCGTGCTGCTCCTGCTTCCCGCACTGATCCGGCTCGTGGAACGCCGAGCGCGGCTGAACAGGGCACGTCGAGGAGATTCCGCCGCGGCATGGGCGGAACTCCGGGACACCCTGATCGACCTGCAGATCCCGGTGTCCGACGCCGACACGCCACGCACGCGCGCGGCAGGACTGGTGCGGCAGAACGGCGTGGGGGCCGAGGCGATACGACACCTCACCGATGCGGTCGAGCGCTCGAACTACGCCCGCTCCGTCGATGCATCCGACGATCTCGCAGAGCCGTTGGGCGACGTTCTCACGAGCCTGCGGCAGAGCGCCGATCGGGCCACCAGGGTGCGGGCCGTGCTGATCCCGCGTTCCCTGTACGCCCCGAGAGCCGCCGAGCCCGGTGTGACGATCTGACCCGTCAGGCGGCGTGGGAGGTGCAGGGCACAGCGCCGCACTCCTCGCACACCACGAACTGCGATCGGCACGAGAGATCGGGGCAGTTCGCGGTGCGCTTGGTCGCCGCCCCGCATCCGACGCATTCTCCGATGACCGCGGCATGGTCGGAGAAGTCCACGGAGCCCCGGCCGTCGAAGACGTAGAGCGATCCGTCCCACAGGCCGTCGTCGCCGTACTTCTCGCCGTATCGGACGATGCCGCCCTCGAGCTGGTAGACCTCACCGAACCCGCGGGCGGTCATCAGACTCGACAGCACCTCGCAGCGGATGCCGCCGGTGCAGTACGTGACCACGGGCTTGCCCTTGAGGTCGTCGTAGACGCCCGAATCGAGAAGCTCGACGAAATCCCTGGTCGTCTCGGTGTCGGGGACGACCGCGCCACGGAAGCGTCCGATCTGCGCTTCGAGCGCGTTCCGACCGTCGAAGAACACCACATCGTCGCCACGTTCGTCGATCAGACCGTGCAGTTCTTCGGGCGTCAGACGCGTGCCGCCGCCGACGACGCCGTTCTCGTCGACGCGGAGCTCACCGGGCGCACCGAACGACACGATCTCCTCGCGCACCTTGACGCTGAGCTTGGGGAAGTCGAGGCTGCGTCCCTCGGCGTCCACACCGGTCCCCTCGCTCCACTTGATGTCGGCGTCGGCGAACGGACGGTACGAGCGGAACGAGCGCAGCCATTTCTTCAGCGCGCCGATGTCGCCGCCGAGGGTGCCGTTGATGCCGTCCTTCGAGATGAGCAGACGTCCGCGCAGTCCGAGCGCCTCACCGAGGTCTCGCTGCCAGACGCGGATGGCATCGGGATCGGCGAGAGGAGTGAAGGCGTAGAAGAGGACGATCTTGGGTGTTGCCACCTAGGGATCCTACGTCGTCTCCGCGCCGACATCACGCTTCATGAAAGCCGCTCCCCCGGCGAGGAGCGCGGCGAGCACCCAGCCTGCGGTCGCCCAGAGCGCCAGGGAGCTCTCGAGAAGATCGTTCCGCGGGATGCCCATGGCTGACACGTCGAATCCGAGGGCTCGGAGCATCACGAGGGGCGGGAGATAGCCGGCGCCGGAGCTCCAGAACATCGTGAGGAGCAGCGCCCCGCTCATCGACATCGACACCACGAAGAGAGCGACGAGATGAACCTGTACGACGACTCCCAGCCCCATCCCCCAGAGCCCGGCGACCGCCCCGAGGGCGAGAGTCGATGCCGCAGTCGCTCCATCGAGGGTCGCACCACCCCGGGACACGTTCAGCGCGATCTGCCCGACGACGACGACGGTGAGCGCCACGATCGCCCCTCCCAGAGCGGCCGTCGGCATCCTGGCGACGAAGATCGTCCACCGGGGCAGCATCATCAGACGTTGCGCGATGACACCGTCCCGGCGGTCGATCGTGTATCGGAAGGAGCCGTAGACCGCCGCGAGGACCGCTCCGTACGTCGCGAGCACGACGGTGAAGGACTCGGCGAACGCGGATCGGACGCCCGCCGGGGCCTCCGCGAGGTCGGGCGGAATACTCGTCGCCACGGCGAGCGACATCAGCAGCGCCGCTGCCACCATCCCGAGGAGGACCACGTCACCGGCGAAGCTGCGCGCCTGCGCGCGAAGCGCCCGGCCGATCACGCGGCTCCCCGACGTCCCCTGAACCAGGCGATCACGACGAGAGCTGCGGCCCAGACGAGCCCGACACCGAGTGCGGGCGCGAACTCGAGCAGTCGCCCCTGGTAGCCGGGAACACCCAGCGCGGCGAGTGCCAATCCGGGCGAGAACTTCGCCACCTCCGGCGCCGTGCGCACGAGTGCGAGCTCCACGACCATCGGAAAGATGAGGACGATACCTGCCGTCAGGTAGTAGTTGCGGGTGATCCAGCCGACGGACACTCCGATCAGTGCACCGAGGACCGTGCCGGCCAGCGCGCCGGCATACAGCTGCCACGACTCCGGTGTGAGAGCGAGCGCCAGTCCGTTCCGGATCAGGATCACGGAGATGCCCCCTGTCCAGAGGACGAAGATGCACACCGACAGCGCGACGGCGGCCAACACCGCCGCGACGAGCTTTCCCCCGAAGGCGCGACGGAAGCCGACCCCGGTGAGCGTTCTGTCCATCGAGCCGTAGTAGTACTCCCGCGTGACGGAGTACGCACCGACGAACGCCGCGGAGACGACCGACCACGCGAGCGGCTCCAGCAGGCGCGCGGTGGCCGTGCCGGGATCGACACCGGCGAACTCGAAGCGGGAACCGTCGGAGACGAGCACGAATACCGGCATGAGCAGGGCCACGAGATAGACCGGCAGGACGGAGAGTCCGCTCACTGCACGCAGCGCTTCGCTGCGGATCGCGTTCCTCATGCTGCCGCTTCTCCCACGAGATCGAAGTACTTGCTCTCGAGGGAGTCGCCGTCGTCCGTGACGAGGTCGTGCAACCGCCCCGCGAAGAGTGCACGGCGCTTGATCACGACGACCTCGTCCACGAATTGCTCGAGTTCCGCCAGCTGATGGCTGGCGACCAGCACGGTGCCGCCGCGTTCGGCGAAGCTCCGCAGGAACCGGCGAAGCCACCGGAGGCCGTCGGGGTCGAGCCCGTTCGCCGGCTCGTCGAGGATGAGCGTCCGGGGTGACCCCACAAGAGCGGTCGCCAGCCCGAGCCTCTGTGCCATCCCCGTCGAGAACGTCTTCACGCGACGGTCGGCATCCGCTGCGAGCCCCACCTCCTGGAGCACCTCGTCGACACGGCCCCGGGGTGCGCCGGCCGCGAGGCGGGAGATCTCCAGGTGCCTTCTCGCTGTGATGCCCAGCTCGAAGCCGAACCCGTCCATATGAACGCCCACGTGCGATGCAGGGTTGTCGAGCGCGGAGAACGGCGCACCGTCGATGACGCTGTCGCCACTGGTCGGAGTGATCAACCCCACCAGGGCCCGCAGCGTCGTCGACTTTCCCGCCCCGTTGGGGCCGAGGAGTCCGACGACCGTCCCCCGCGGCACGTCGAACGACAGTTCCTCGACGGCCGTTCGGCGCCCGTACCTCTTCGTGAGTCCTCGGACTTCAATCGCGTGGTCGCTCATTCTCTTCCTCTTCTTCTCTCTCGCCCTGGAGCGCTGTCAGCGGCAGCATCACGCCTCTCGCCCAGAGCGCCTGCCACAGGTCCGTCTCACCGAGCTCGACCCGCGCCTGACCCGTCGGGGGCAGGCCGTCGCTCTTCCCGACGACGAGCACCTCGGCGACGACCACCGCAGGGATCGCCACCCCATCCGCCGTCACGGGAAACAGCGCGTCGAGTGGCACCGTCGTCGGCGTCGGAGGCAGCGGCCTGGCTGTGCCCTCTCCCACCGGCACGTTCGCGACGATGCCACTGCTCATCAACACGACCGGGGCGCCCGCCGGCACCTCCGCCTCGGTGTCGGCGCCTGCGCCTGCTCCTGCGCGAAGGAGCATCACCCGGCCCCCGTGTATGGAGAAGCCGAGCGTGTCGGTGACGGGTACGCGGATGAGGGCTCCGGCGGTCACGATGCTCGCGACCACCACCGCCCCGACGCACACGAACCGGAGCCGGGAGACACCCGAGCGGAGGACTCGCCGCAGGGCTTTCGCCAGCAGAGCCACACCGACGAGGACGACGACGGCTTCCAACACGACCACCAGCAGGCCGAGGACCGGTCCTCCTCCGGCGAGCGCTTGAGCGGTGCGTGCGACGGCGAACACGACCATCACGACCGGGGCGGCAAGACTGGCGAGGCCGAACGGAACGCTCCACGCGGTGTCCAGGGCTCTGCCGATCCGCCGCCCGCCGAACAGGAATCGGGTCAGGAAGTTCGAGGCGTCGCGGATGGCGCGTCCCCGGAGGTTCGGCTCGTCGAGCGCGCTCATGAGTGCGATGTACCCGTCGAAGCGCACGAACGGGATCAGGTTGACGATGACGACGGCGATGCAGGAGAGAGCGAGCAGCAGCATCGCCCTGTCGGTCTCCGGCTGCGGAAGCGCGAGAGCGGCGATGAGCGCGACGGCGGCGATGACCGCATGCACTGCGGGGCCGGCCAACGCGATCGCCACGCGTTGCGATCTCTTCGGGAGGCGCCAGCCGTCGGTCACGTCCACGAAGAACGCGGGGGTGAGGTAGAAGAGCATGAAGCCGGCACGACGGGGGCTCCCGCCGAAGCGGGCGAGGGTGAGTCCATGGGCGGCCTCATGGAGCAGCGTCGCGAGCGAGAGCACCGCGATCAGGATCAGCAGGCCGGTCAAGGGCATCGGCGTGGTCAGGACGCTCAGCAGGTCCCGCGCCTGAACGATGGCGGCCACGAGCCCTCCGCCGAGCAGCACCACCACCGATGCCAGGACCACCCGAGCCGGCAGTCGGACGATCACATGGTCCACGCGCCGGAAGAGGGCGGGTGCACGGAGCGTCGCGATCTGCAGGGTGAATGGCGGGCGGTAGGTCAGCCGCCCGGGCGGGAGGATCGCGTCGCCCCTCAGGAGTCCACTGGCGCGGAAGCGCTCGGCGAGGTCGAGGAAGTCCTCCAGCGATTCGGATGCGGCGAAGCGCAGGTGCAGGTCGCGGAGCGCGGTCTCGCCGTTCATCGCCGAAAGCAGGTCGGCGACCGACCGGGACACCCTCGACGACGGCACTCCGTGGATCGTCGCTATCCATGCCCTGTCGTCGGCCCCTTCCTCGAAAGCGACACCGGAGGCGAGGCTCGGGCATGCATCGGCAGAGAGCCGAACCCTCGCGCGGGAGCCGCGTCGACGCGGGGAGTCAGCCGGCGGCATCGTCGTCCACCGTTCCCGAGGATCCCGCCCACGCCGTCGTGAGCAGGAGGATCTCCACCCCGCGGTCGGTGCGGACGGGCGACACGGCAGGTGCCGCGAAGCCCGCGTCGACGAGCTCCCCGGCGAGGACGTCATGGCCGAGCACCTGTAAGCGGCTCGTGAGCACCGTCGCTTCGAGGCCGGCCGCGATGTCGGCGACGCGCACCCAGTTGACCACTCGCGCCGCTCCGCCGTCTTCCATCTGCTGCGCGAAGAGGTAGGTCTCTTCGCCCTGCGGACCGGGGACGCCGATCTCCTGCGTTCTCGACACCGCCAGGCTCTGCGCCGCCGTGCCTCCCGCGACGGTGAAGGCGAACACGCCTCCGGCGGCGAGGTGACGACGCACACTCCCGTACAGGAGCGAGCGCCCCGCACGATCGAGCAACGTGATGGATGTGGCGCCGATGATCACGAGACCGTATCGCCGGCCCAGGGAGAAGTCGCGCATGTCCGCCACGACGCACTCCACCGTCGATCGCGCAGGAAGCGCTCGACGCAGGTGAGAGAGCATGTCGTCGGAGAGATCGATCGCGGTGACCTCTCTTCCCGTTCTCACCAGCGGAACCGTCAACCTCCCGCCGCCCGCGGCGATGTCGAGGATGGGGTCGTCGGTCTTCCTCGCGAGCGCCAGCACCTCTCGAATCTCTGCACGGTCGGTACCGACCAATCGCTCATAGAAGTCGGTGCCCTCCCCGGAGTACAGATCCAGCTCCCGGGGAACCGCGCCCGCGGTCTCGAGCCGCGCCGATACTGCTTCGGTGATCAAACCGGACATTCACACATCGCCTCTCAACGGGAGCGGTGGGGTGCGGACGGGCATGCTCCACCCGCACCCCGGGGATTAGGTTGCGATCGCTGCCGCGCCGCCGATGATGGCAATGATGTAGCTGGCGTGCTCCCACCATTCCAACGGTGCGTCGATCTGTTCGAGTTCCGTGAACTCCAGAGACGTCATCTGCAATCTGCACCTCCTTCTCGAGCTGTCGGTCGCCGCCCTATGTCAGGGCGAGAATTCCGATGATGACTCCCACGGCGAATCCTCGGATGTAGTCGTCGGTGTCGTTCAGGGCCTCCATGGCCTCGAGTTCCGTGAACTCGAGCGTCGGCGTTGTGGTGTGCATCTTCACCTCCCTTCCGTGTCGCTGCGCGTGCCAGGGATCAGGTGGCCGCGGCTGCGCCGATCCCGATGAGGACCAACGCCCCTATCGCGCCCTGATAGAAGCTCTCCCAACTGGGGGCCTCCATGGTTTCCAGCTCCTGGAACCGGATACTGCTCTCGACTTTCTCGCCCATCTAATTCACCTCCTTCGCAACAGAAATCGGAGGTCGGCGATCAGGGCCGACCAGCTCAGAACTCCACCGGGAGTCGTGGAGCACGTCACGGAAGTCGTCTGCGAGGAGGCCCGGCAGCATCGGGTGGCGTCTTCCCCACGCCCTCTCTGTGGCGACGGAGATGCGATCGATGTCATCCGGGCTCGGTCTCGGAGCACGCTCGATTCCCCACCGTTCGATCAGGGCCTCGATGCCCGTCGGCGGGTCCAGCGGTAACGCCATCCCGCCCACGACGTTCACCCAGAAGTCCTGGAGACTCTCCCGGTCTCCCCAGCGCACGTCCCCTGCACAGACCCGCCGCCAGACCGCCGCGATGACCGCCGCCGTGGCGACGATCTTGCGGATCCTCAGCACGAAAGCGATCTCGTTCGCCGCATACCAGTGGCGCGCGCTGTAGGGGTCCGGCCCCCGCAGCGCCGCGCTGCGCTGGGTCGCCGCGCTCAGTCGAGCGAGACGCATCCTTCCCCCGCGCGAGTCCGGGTCACGGCTGGCGGAATCGAGGACGGCTCTCCCGAGCGCGACGGCGTCTCCGTTCTGCCGCGCGTTCCTCCGCGAGCTCGTCGAGGCGCCCGCTACCCGGAGGAACGCTTCCAGTGCTCCCTCCCTGACGGCGGCGTGCGTCAGCGAAACCAGATTGCCCGGATCGATGATCGCGTGGCGAGGCCTCAGGGCAAGACCCACGATGAGCCGGTATCCGCTGTCGTTCTTGAGCACTCCGACGCTGTTGGTCTCCGACGAGGTGCCGAGCGTCGTCGGTACGGCGATGATGTCGACGGGTGGCAATGCGTGGGGAAGGAGAGTCAACGCCGACCTCGACGCATGCCCGATGGCGAAGTCGAACACCCGCCCCCGAGCGAGAGCGAGCGCGGCGATCTTGCTGGCGTCGAGAACGGTTCCGCCGCCGACCGCGACGATGACGCTCGGCGATCGACGCACGATCTGTCGGGCCAGATCGACGACCGCAGCGACGTCGACCGACTGCGCATCGATCTGGATCGTCGTGGACCGTTGCCCGGACGGAAGGGCAACCGTGACCGCCGAGTCCACGATCAGAAGGCTCTCTCGGCCGGCCGTGAGGTGCTTCGTCAACCGGCGGGTGACCCCTTCCCCCTGCCACAGGGTGGGAAGTCGGCCGAACTCCGCGGTCATGCCGGTACTCCCTGGGCCAGGCCTGCGCGTACGGCCACGTCCACTGCGAGAAGCTCCTCCGCAGTGAATCCATACGCCGGGATCAGCTCGATGGAACTGGGGCCCGGCTGCACCAGGACGCCGTTGTCGGCGATCGCGGAGACGACGCGAAGGATGTCGGCCCCAGAGAGCGGGCTCTCGTCGGCGTGGCGGAGCCCGAGCCCCATGAAGCACCCGCGTCCGGTGATCTCCGCGACCACACCGTCCGCCTCCCACTCGGCCGCGAGGCGAAGCAGGTCGATGCCCAGTGCCTGAGTGGTCGACTCCACATCGATGCGGCGCAGTTCCCCGATCACGGCGAGGATCGCCGCGGCACATGCCGGCGTCCCTGCCTGGGTCTCGCCGTGCACGAACGTCCACCCGCCCCGCACGAACTCCGAGGCGACCCGTTCCCCCACCAAGAGCACCGCCGCACCCATCGCCCCGTTGGTCAGCGCCTTCGAGAGGATGAGGATGTCCGGTGCCGCAGCCCACCTGTCGGTGGCGAACATCGTCCCGGTGCGGCCGAAGCCCGTCGCGACCTCATCGGCGACGATCAGGAAGCCGTACTCCTCGCGCAGTGCGAGCAGACGCTGGACGAACGCATCAGACAGCGCGTAGGCGCCGCTGCCCAGCACGGGTTCGACGACGACCGATGCCACGCGCGCCCCCTCCCGCTGCAGCAGCCGTTCGAGCTCCTCGCCGTCGTCGCTGTGGGATACATGCCGCACCGACCGGCGGTCGACGGCGTAGACGGATTGGAGGAGGTCGTCTCCACTCAGGGCGTGACTGCCGTATGCCGTGCCGTGATAGCTGCCTTTCAGGCCCACGATCAACGAGCGGGACGCGAGTCCCTTCTGCGCCCAGTACTGCCTGCCCAGCTTCATCGCCGCGTCGTTCGCCGCCCCTCCCGAGGTCGAGAAGATCACGCGGCGGTAGCGGACGGGGTCCGCGAGCTCGATCAGAGCTTCGGCCGCGCGTTGCGCGTACTCATGGGGCGCGCGGAACAGCGACAGATAGGACGCATCGTGATTCGCCCTGTTGACAGCCTCGACGACCGTCGGGTTGCCGAACCCGAGAGGGACGTTCCAGAGACCGCTCGTCACGCAGAGACGTGTGGATCCGTCAGCGAACTCGATCCGGTTCCCGGCAGCGCCGACGGCGACGCGCTCCGGTGCGAAGGTCGAGTCCGCGGGGAGCATCGAGGTCCACAGCGCGTGCGGCGATGTCATCCTTCGGCCCCTTTCATGCCGTCAGCGGAGCCGGTACGCCGGCCCGTGTGGACGTTGAGAGCGGTGCGGGCTTGCAGGCACAGGTCACGCGCGTCCGGTGACGATGTGCCCCGCAGCCGAGCCACGCGCTCGGTGGCGATCTCGATCGTGCTCGACGTCTGTATCACCGCGATGACCCGGGCCGTCGATGGCGTGAGCAGCTGGCGGCGCAGGCTCCCGGTGTCTGCGAGCACGAAACCGGCGGCGGTCTCGAGCAGGAACGGATCCGCGGTCACCGGTTCGGCATCAGAGAGGTCGTCGTCGATCGGGAACCAGCCGAACCCCGAGACCCGGGCGGCGCCGTTCTCTCCGCGGAGCATCTTCATGAGGTCCGTCGCCTTGAGATAGCGTCCGATCCACTCCCGCCTCGCGAGGTCGGCGGCGAACCCATCGCCCGCCGCGACCTCTCCCAGCGCCGCGGCCCGGGGCCGCGGGATGGCGAGAACGGACGGCAGGTCGTCGACGGTGCCGATGGCCCGCCCCTGCACGCCGATGCCGACACTGCCGTCCGCACCCACTCGCAGCGCCTTCGGAGTCTCCATCTCCCTCGGGCAGTCCAGGGCGTCGCGGTCCGCGAGCAGCACTCGTGGGTCGATCAACGCCGAGGGAAAGACCCCGGTTCGGCGAGCGAGCTCCGCATCCTCGAGGAAGGCCTGCCCGCTGGATGCGTCGAAGAAGCGCACCACGGTGGGGCCGACGATCTGGACGAACGCAGCAGCGACATAGTCCTGGAGTTCGACGCCGTGTTCGCCGAGGAACAGCTCGTCACCCGCTTCTCGCAGTGCGCCTCGGTAGCGCACCACGCTGCCGAGACCGTCGTACATCCCACTCTCCACCGGCAGGAGGACCACGTCGTCGCCGCGCGCCACCTTCGCGACATCGGCTGCCGGAGCCCCGCTCTCGAGGAGGAACACTCGCGAGTGCCCCTCCCCCTGCCCGGTGATCCATGCACGGAGTGCCCGCGCTCCGCTGACTTCCCCTGCTTCCACCCGCTCACCGTCGTGCATCACAGTCCCGCCTGCCCGCATGCGGCGGGATCGAGGCCGACCGCTGCCAATCGGCATCGGACCTCCTGCACCAGGGAGGCGACGCTGCTCGTCCCCCTGCCGAGCTCGGCCGCCAGCAATGCGACCGCCGCGGACTCGTCCGCCGTCGCGATCAGGCATTCCGCCGCGCGTGCGCTGTCGATGCCGAGCCGGACCCCGCGCCGGCTCACGGGATCGATCAGCATCCACTCCTCGCCGTCGCCGGTCAGCAGGTACGGGGCGCTTGGTGAGACGACTCCCGGAAGCGCGGCGAGTTCGTCGAGAGCCCGCACGAGGTGTCCGCCGAAGCCGGAGATGGCGGGACGACTCGGAACTCCCTCCCATCGACGCAGCAGGTCGATCGCGCCGATGTACCGTGCGAACCACGGCCAGTCGTCGAGATCGGCCTCCAGCATCCCGCGGTCGACGACGCGCGCGAACGCCCGCCCTCGGCCGGCGCCTTCGCCTGCGCGGGCCTCGATGTCTGCCCGCCCATCGCCCACCTCGCCGAGCAGGAGCCCGTCGGGCCCGTCCCTGTACTCGCCGTCCGCGGTGACGTGCACGCGGGGCAGGGCCTCTCCCTCGCGGCCGGAGCCGAGGAATGACGGCAGGGAGTCGAGCAGAACCGTGCTGCTCAGCAGCGGATCGATGAAGATCCCGGAGTCCTTCGCCGTATCGGCATCGCTCAGGAACGCGGCCACGCCCGCGGCGTTGCACTGCCGGAAGAGAGTGGGCCCGACGATCGGAAGGAAGGGAGCCGCCACGTACTCCCGGAGTTCGAACGTCTGCCCGCCGTCGAACATGATCCGATCGCCGGGCTCGCGCAGAGCACCGTCGTAGGCGATCATCCGGGAGTCGCTGCTCATGACAACACCGCCCGCGGGAGCGAACACGATGTCGTCGAGGCGGGTCTGGCTCAGCACCGCACCGACGTGGTCACCCGCCTCGACGAAGAACACGGCGCCCGTGACGAGGTTCCGTCTTCCACTGACGCACTGTTCGAAAGCCGTCGTGGTGCGGTGGCGGTCTCTCGCCGTCATGATCGAGCTCGCGTCCATGCTCCCCCTCTGGACGCCGCACCCCCAGCGAATGCGATACGTCCTCACATGAGGCTATACAGGTGACGTGTGACGTGCAATATTTCACATCGGTGGACGTTCAGGCCTCTGGCCTCAGGCGTCTGTCACGTCGTCGTCCTCGCATCGGATAGGATGGACAGGTTGTTCCCTGGTGACGTGTCCGAGCGGCCGAAGGAGCACGCTTGGAAAGCGTGTGTTGTGCAAGCAACCGCGGGTTCGAATCCCGCCGTCACCGCCAAAAGTGAAAGAGCCTCCGCGTCA
>NZ_DFQP01000118.1:0-13108 GCF_002377845.1 Microbacterium sp. UBA3486 | reverse complement strand
TCCGCGTCAGCGGGGGCTCTTTCGCTTCGCCCACGCGATCGTTCGGCGTTCAGTCGTCGAAGCGCACGCCGTAGATCTGTCCGCCGGGCTCGGCCGGGAGACGCGTCATCCCGAGCCGTTCGTAGAAGGCGGCGGCTCCGGTGTTGTTCGGATCGATGCCCAGGTGTAGCCCGCGCACTCCGCGTCGGGTCAGCTCGGCGAACAGCGTTTCGATGAGCTGGCGACCGAGCCCCTGACCCTGGGTCTCGGGAAGCAGGTCGATGTGCAGATGGGCCGGGTGATCCGCGACGTTCGGCTCGATGCCGGCGGCGCGGCTGTAGCCGTAGTCGATCATCCGATCCTCCCGCGTGACCACCTCCGCCGGCCGGGGGTGGCGACCCTCGAGCGTGGGCCACCACTCCTCGCGGAACCAGGTGTAGAAGGCGTCGGTGTCGTCGGTCGCGACGATGTAGCCGATCGTGCGCTCGTCATCGCTCTCGACCACCCAGGCGAGGTCGGGATGACGCTCGGCATAGGGGACGGCGAAGAGGTCGCCCCACAGCGAGTCGTCGGAGAGGACGCCGGTCGCATCCGCCCCGGCGTCGGCCGTCTTCACGCAGATCTCATACAGTGCGGCACGATCGGTGGGGCGGTACGGACGGATGCGAGACACGACGACTCCTCTGGGGACGGGTCTTCTCAGCCTATCGGCGCCTCGACCGCCGACTTCTTCTGCTGCACCCACGGGAGCAACCAGGCGGCGAGCACCAGCACCACGCCGGCGCCGACCAGGGCGCCGCCGAGGGTGTCGCTGGCCCAGTGCACCGAGAGGAAGGTGCGCGAGAGCGCCATCGCGAGCACCCACGCCGCACCCACGATCGCGACCCAGACGCGCGGGAACAGCACCCAGAGCACGAGGGCGATCGTCGCGGCGTTCGCCGTGTGCCCGGAGGGGAACGAGCCGTAGTCGCTCACCACGAGCATGTCGTCGGGCCGCGCCCGCCCGAAGAGCTGCTTGAGCAGTTGCACGCCGGCGGCACTGGCGGCGAAGCAGAGAGCCGCGAACAGCGCGCCACGCCAGCGCCGTGCGAGCACGAGCGCCAGGATCGCCAGCAGCGGCACCCCGAGGATCGCTACCCAGCCGCCGCCGATCCAGTTCAGAACGAGGGCGAAGTCGACCATCCAGTCCGCGCGGACCCCGGCGATCGTCTCGTTCCACCAGTGGTCGAAGCCCGGAGTCTGCGGGTAGGCGAACACGACCACGGCGCCCAGGACCGTTGCGAGCGCGAGGAGGCCCACTCCCCACCACAGCAGTATGCGCCTGTTCATCGTCCTATTCTGTCGGACGACACCTGAAGACTCAGGGAGCGAGCATCCCGACGGTGCGCGGGCGCACGACGAACCACAGCGACAGGATGCCGATCGCGGCACAGCCGACCATGACGGACGCCATGGTGGTCGCGGTGATCCCGGCGTCGTGCGAGAGCCAGCCGACGACGGGCGAGATGAGCCCGGCGACGCCGAAGTTCGTCGCGCCGATGATGGATGCCGCGGTTCCCGCGGCCTTCCCGTGGCGGTCGAGCGCCAGCACCTGCACGTTCGGGAACGTGAAGCCACAAGCAGTCATGAAGACGAACAGCGGGATCACCGTGCCCCACAGGCCGAGGCCGAGCTGGTCGGTGACGATGATCGCGACGCCGGCGAGCAGCAACACTGCGGTCGAGTAGGCCATGACCCACTGCGGTCCGAAGCGTGCGGCCAAGCGGGAGGCGGTCTGCACGCCGACGACCACGCCGAGCGAGTTCACGGCGAAGAGCAGACCGTACTGCTGCGCGTCGAGCCCGTGGGTCACCTGGAACAGGAACGGCGATGCCGACAGGTACGAGAACAGACCGGAGAAGGTCATCCCGCCGATGACGAGCACGCCGAGGAACACCCGGTCCGAGAGCACCGAGCGATATCGCTGCAGCATGGTGGCGCCACCGTGACCCTGGCGCCGGGCGACGGGCAGCGTCTCCGGGATGAACAGGATCGTCGACAGCAGCATGACCACGCCGTAGGCCGCGAGCACGCCGAAGATCCCGCGCCACGGCATGAGCGTGAGCAGCCACGAGCCGATAAGGGGCGCGATGACCGGTGCCACGCCCGAGACCAGAGCGAGGCGGGAGAGCATGACGACCAGTCGACGCCCGCCGAACAGGTCGCGCACGATCGCCATGGCCACCACGCCGCCGGCCGCGGCACCCACTCCCATCAGCACGCGGGCGACGCTGAGCAGCCCGAGGTCCGGTGCGAAGGCCGCCCCGACGCTCGCGAGCACGTGCAGCGCGGTGACGGCGATCAGCGGCACGCGACGACCGACCTTGTCACTGAGCGGTCCGACCACGAGCTGGCCGAGCGCGAACCCGATCATGGTTCCGGTCAGGGTCAGCTGGATCGCGGCGGCCGTGGTCTGGAAGTCCTGCTCCAGCACCGGGAACGCCGGGAGGTAAAGGTCGATCGTGAAGGGGCCGAGGGCGGTGAGCGCGCCGAGCAGGATGATGTACAGCGTGCGGCGGCCCAGGGAGATGGCATCGCCCGGGTGCAGCATGATCGGCGCGGTGGCAGGGTTCGCGCCGAGGGTGCGGATCGCGCCGGTCGCGGTGGGGACGCGGATGCTCCCCGTCGCGGTGCGCTCGGGCTGCGGGATCCGCGATTCGTCGGCGGCGGAATCCCCCGCCTTCACGACGGGGAGGGAATCAGTGCGGGGAGCGTCGGACACGACGTCCTTCCAGAGTTCAGGGGGTGCAAGGGTCGAATCGATTCGACCGGGGAAGCCCCCATGTTACCGCCGCCACGGCCTCGTCCGCCCGCCCACGCGCAGAGCAGAGACGCACCCCCGCGGATGCGAAGGTGCGTCTCTGACCCGGCCCGGTGCGAGGTCAGCGCGAAATACGGTCGAGCCCCTGCTCGAGGTCGGCGATCAGGTCGCCCACGTCTTCGATCCCGACGGAGAGGCGCACGATGTTCTCCGGGACCGCGAGCTCGGTGCCGCGCACGGAGGCGTGCGTCATGTCCGGCGGGTATCCGATGAGCGACTCGACTCCACCGAGCGACTCGGCGAGCTGGAACACCGAGGTGCTCTCGACGAACGCCCGTGCCGCGTCGGCGCCGGCGGCGAGGCCGAACGACAGCATCCCGCCGAAACCGCTCATCTGCTTCGCGGCGATCCCGTGGCCGGGATGCGAGGAAAGTCCCGGGAAGTAGACCTGCGCGAACTCCGGCCGATCCTGCGCCCACTCGGCGATGGCCTGCGCGTTCTCGGAGTGCTGCCGCATCCGCAGCGCCAGGGTCTTGATGCCGCGGGTCGTCAGCCAGGCGTCCAGCGGGGCGGAGACCGCTCCGACCGCGAACTGCTGGAACTTGACCTGATCGAAGAACCGATCATCGCCGAACACGACCGCGCCGCCGAGCACATCCGAGTGCCCCCCCAGGTACTTGGTCGTGGAGTGCACCACCAGGTCGGCGCCGAGCGCGAGCGGCTGCTGCAGCGCCGGCGAGGCGAAGGTGTTGTCCACGACCACGATCAGGCCGGCCGCGTGCGCGATCTCGGCGATCAGAGCGATGTCGACGATCTTCAGGAGCGGATTGCTGGGCGTCTCCAGCCACACGATCTTCGTCTCGAGACGGATCGCCGCGCGGAGCGCATCCACGTCGGAGAGCTCGACCGTCGTGGTCTCGATCCCCCACGGTGCGAGGACCCGGGTGAGCAGCCGGTAGGTGCCGCCGTACACGTCGTTGCCGAGCAGGATGTGGTCGCCGGGCTTGAGGATGCCACGCAGCAGCGCATCCTCCGCGGCGAGTCCCGACGCGAACGAGAGCGCGCTCGCGCCCCCTTCGAGGGCCGCGAGCTGGGTCTCGAGCGAGGACCGCGTGGGGTTGCCCGCACGGTTGTACTCGTAGCCCGCACGCAGGCCGCCGACGCTGTCCTGCACATGCGTCGAGGACTGGTAGATCGGCGGGATGATCGCTCCCGTGACGGGGTCGGGCGCTTGTCCTGCGTGGATGGCTCGGGTGGCGAAGGCGTGATCGGACATGCCTCTCAGCCTACGTCCGCCCCTGCGGGGAGGGCCTCCCGGTTACGCCCCGGGTCGGCCGACCTCCCGGCGCCCCTCAGCGCGACAGATACGCCAGCAGGTCCTGACGGGTGAGCACGGTGTGCGGCTTGCCGTCTTCGGTCACCAGCAGCGCGTCGGCATCGGCGAGCGCGGCCTTGGCCTGTGCGACGGAGGTGTGGATGCCGACGAGCGGGAGCCTCTCCCCCACGTGCGCGCCCACGGCATCGGTCGCGTTCGCCTCACCGCGGAACAGCAGGTCGAGCAGCCCCTTCTCATCGACCGTGCCGACCACCTCGCCCATCATGACCGGCGGTTCGGCGCTGAGCACGACCAGCTGCGAGACGTCGTACTCGGTCATCATGCCGATGGCCTCGAGCACGGTGTCGGTCGGGTGGGCGTGCACCAGGTCGGGGATGCCGGCGCCCTGCCGCGACGGACGAGCCGCGAGCACGTCGGCGACGGTCTCCCCGTCCTCCAGCTCGCTGAACCCGTAGGAGCGCATCCATCCGTCGTTGAAGATCTTGCCCAGGTAGCCGCGTCCGCCGTCGGGCAGCAGCACGACCATCACGGCGTCCGCCGGCAGGTCACGCGCGACGCGCAGCGCACCGACGACGGCCATGCCACTCGATCCCCCGACGAGGATGCCCTCCTCGCGGGCGAGGCGCCGGGTCATCGCGAACGCCTCCGCATCGCCGACAGCGACGATCTCGTGCGGCACCGTGGGATCGTACGCACCGGGCCAGATGTCCTCGCCCACACCCTCGACGAGATACGGACGACCGGTGCCGCCGCTGTACACGCTGCCCTCGGGGTCGACCCCGACGATCCGCACCCGCCCTTCCGAGACCTCGCGCAGGTACCGCCCCGTCCCCGTGATCGTTCCGCCCGTGCCCACGCCGGCCACGAAATGCGTGACCTCGCCGTCGGTGTCGCGCCAGATCTCGGGCCCCGTGGTCTCGTAGTGGCTGCGCGGACCGTTCGGGTTCTCGTACTGGTTCGGCTTGAAGGCCCCGGGGATCTCGCGGGTCAACCGGTCGCTCACGCTGTAGTACGACTCCGGGCTGTCGGGGGCGACCGATGTGGGGGTCACCACGACCTCGGCACCGTAGGCCCGCAGCACGTCGATCTTGTCTTCGCCGACCTTGTCCGGCAGCACGAACACGCACTTGTAGCCCCGCTGCTGGGCGACCAGGGCCAGGCCGACTCCGGTGTTGCCGCTGGTGGGTTCGACGATCGTCCCCCCGGGCTTCAGATCGCCGGATGCCTCCGCGGCGTCGATGATCCGCGCGGCGATTCGATCCTTCGAGGAACCGCCGGGGTTCAGGTACTCGAGCTTCACGAGCACCGTGCACGCGACGCCCTCGGTGACGTGCTGGAGCTTCACGAGGGGCGTGTCGCCGACGAGGTCGACGATCGAGTCTGCGTACTTCATGCCTTCAGGGTAGACGCGCGGATGCCGCGACCGGGGATGTGTTTCACCCGACCGCGGCATCCGTTCGTCCGAAATGCCCCCTGTGTCTTCCGAAGCGTCAGCCCTTCGTCGATCCCGCCAGCAGGCCGCGGACGAAGTAGCGCTGCAGTGCGAAGAAGACGATCAGCGGCACGATGATCGACACGAAGGCGCCCGCCGTGAGCAGGTACCAGTCGTTTCCTCTCGTGCCCGTGATCTCGGCCAACAGCTTCGTGATGGGCGCCGCGGCGCCGTCGGCGAACACCAGCGCCACGAGCAGGTCGTTCCACACCCATAGGAACTGGAAGATCGCGACAGAAGCGATCGCCGGCATCGTGAGAGGCAGCACCACGCGGAAGAAGATCTGCCCACGGGACGCACCGTCGACGCGCGCGGCCTCGATGATCTCGCCAGGGATCTCCGACATGAAGTTGTGCAGCAGGTAGATCGCCAGGGGGAGAGCGAACATCGAGTGAGCGATCCACACCTGGGCGTAGCCCGAGGAGGCACCGAGCGGGGTCGTGACCTGCAGCCCGAAGAGGTTGATCCCTCGGGAGAACGAGCTCAGCAGTGGCACCAGCGCCATCTGGATCGGCACGATCTGCAGCGCGAACACGAAGATGAACAGCGCGTTGCGCCCCTTGAAGTCGATCCACGCGAACGCATAGGCCGCCATGGACGCGATCATCAGCGGCACGATGGTGGCGGGGATCGTGATCGCGATCGAGTTGACGAACGACTCCAGGATCGTGAGCTGCGTCGTGCCGGACTGGAGCACGTCGACGTAGTTCTCGAGCGTCACCTGCGGGTCGGCGAAGAAGGTCCACCAGCCGGTCGTCTGGATCTGGTCCCTCGGCCGGAACGACGAGATGAACAGCCCGAGCGTCGGAATCGTCCACAGGAACGCGATGACGATGGACGCCACCGACGCCCACGGACGGGACAGGCGCTTGCGGGTGCGACCGGCGGCGCCGTCGAACCCGCCGCCGGTGGTGATCGCGCGCGTGCTGACGGCGGCGTCTGACTTCACGGTGTCGGTCATCGGATCTCCCGCTGCTTCTTGATCTGGCGCGCGTTGTAGATCACGATCGGCAACACCAGGATGAACAGGATGACGGAGAGCGCGGCACTGCGTCCCGCCTCGAACTTCGAGAACTGCGTGTACATCTCGTTCGCGAGGGTCGACGTGCCGTAGTTGCCGGCGGTCATCGTGCGCACGATGTCGAACACCTTCAGCGAGGCGATCGAGATGGTCGTGAGCACCACGATGAGCGCCGGGCGGATCGCAGGAACCGTCACCGAGATGAACCGCTGCCACGCGTTCGCGCCGTCCAGCTCGGCCGCTTCCAGCAGCTCCGCCGGTACGCCCTTGATCGATGCGGACAGCACCACCATCGCGAAACCGGTCTGCACCCAGATCAGCACGACGATCAGGAACAGGTTGTTCCACGGCTCATTGAGCAGCCACTGCTGCGGCGTGCCACCGAACCACACGAGGAGCTGGTTGAGCAGACCGATCTGCTCATACTGCGGGCCACGGTACTCGTAGATGAATCGCCAGATGATGCTCGCCCCGACGAAGGAGATGGCCATCGGCATGAAGACCAGCACCTTGTAGATCTTCTCGCCCCGGGTGCGATCGATGAACACGGCGTACGCGAGGCCGACGATCGTGGAGACCGTCGGAACCAGGAGCACCCAGATGATCGTGTTGATGACGGCGGTGATGCCGTCGGATTGCGTGAAGATCCAGAGGTAGTTCGACAGGCCGACGAACTCCTTCCCCGAGGAGTTCATGAACGACGAGAACATCGTCTGGATCGACGGCAGGACGAGACCGACGATCAGCAACAGCAGAGCCGGAGCCATGAAGGCCACGAGCTGGATCAGATATCCCGCGCCATCGCGGGAACGGTAGTCGAGCCAGAAGAACAAGGCGCCGACAGCGACGGCGACTCCCATCGCCCAGTAATAGGAGTTGAAGAAGAACATCACCGCGAGCGGGATGAGCAGGCACATCGCCAATCGGACGAACGTGTAGACCTTCCCCCTACGGGGAGCGATGTCCACCAGGAGCAGGATGATCGCCACGACCACCGCGAAGGCGATGACCACGGCGACGGCCTGCAGGACCGGCGGGAGCGAGCCGATCCATTTGAAGAAATTAGTCGCGTTCACGGATTCCCCTTCATCACGCGGACCGGATCATCGACGCACACGTCGGAGTGGGCGCCGTGGGGTCAGAGGGGCCGCCCCGGTGCGGGGCGGCCCCTCCCCTGGATCAGCTGCTCGGCCAGCCGGTCTCGATCTGCGTGAGCACCTCATCGGTCGAGGTGCCGTTGACCCACGCGACCATGCCCTTCCAGAACGTTCCGGCGCCGACGGCACCGGGCATCAGGTCGGACGCGTCGAATCGGAAGGTGGTGTCCGGGTCCTGCAGGATCTTGATGGTCTCCTGGAGGATCGGGTCCTTCGCGTTCGCGGGGTCGAGGCCGTTGTTCGCGGAGGTCACGCCGCCGAGGCTGACGCGGCTGTTCGCCCACTCGGGGCTGGACAGGTACGCGAGCACCTTCTGCGTCGCCTCGGAGTCGCTGAACCCGCCGACGATCTCACCGGCACCCGTCACAGCCGTGTCGCCCTCGGTCTCGCCCGGCAGCATGAATGCCCAGACGTCGCCGTCCTCTGCGACCTTCGTGCCGTCGGGGAAGAAGCCCGACAGGAACGAGGCCTGGTGGGTCAGCGCGCACTCGCCGCCCGCGAGCTTCGGAGCGACATCTCCGAACGCGGTGGAGTTGATGGAGCGCACGTCACCGAAGCCGGCGTTGACGTTGGCCGGGTTGAGCAGGATGCCGCCGACCGAGTCGAACGCCTGCTTGATCTGCGGGTCGGTGAACTTGACCTCGTTCGTGACCCACTGGTCGTAGACGTCCGGTCCGGACTGACGCAGCACGTAGTCCTCGATCCAGTCCGTTCCCGGCCAGCCGGTCGCGGTGCCCGACTCGAAGCCGGCGCACCATGCGGGGGTTCCGGTGGTCGCCTGGATCTTCTCGGTGAGGGCGGTCATCTCGTCGAGCGTCTTGGGAACCTCGACGCCCCACTCCTTGAACTTCGCCGGCGAGTACCAGATCCAGCCCTTGACGTTCGCCATCAGCGGGGCGCCGTAGAAGGTGCCGTCGACGGTGCCGTAGTTCACCCAGTCTTCGGTCCAGTACTCGTTGGCGTTCTTCTCGACCTCTTCGGGTGCGGGCTTCAGGTAGTCGCGGTCCGCGAAGTCCTTGAACAGTCCCGGCTGCGGGAAGATCGCGATGTCCGGCGGGTTGCCGCCCTGGGCGCGCGTGCCGAGCTGGGTCTCGAAGTCCTGGCTGCCCTCGTACTTGATCGTGATGCCGTTCTCGTCGGCCCAGTCCTTCCAGGACTCCTGGAGGAGCTTCGCCTCGTCATCGACGATCGTTCCGTAGATGGTGACGGTGGCATCGCCCCCATCGCCGCCGTCGGTGCCCGGTGCCCCTCCGGGAGCCCCGCATCCGGCGAGCGCGATGCCCGCGACCCCCAGCAGGGCGAGCGGCGCGTAACGCCGGGAACGCTGTGACAGAGCCATGTGAATTCTCCTCTTCGAGTACAGGTTCCCGACTGGTGCGACGCCACCCCGGGGCATCGTTAGGGAACCGATTCCAGGCCAACCTACTGGCCATGCACACCCCCGCACAACACGCTAGGGTCACAAGCTCGCAACCATTCGACGCGCTCGCACCCCCGACGTGGGAGCGCTCCCTCGCTTCCGCTCTGGAACCGGTTCCTTTTTCGGGTGCCGACGACTACGATTTGACGCGGCGCGCACCCCGCGTCGGGGCCACGCAGCTGCGTGATCAGGTCGAGGAGGACCGATGAGCACGATCGCGGACGTCGCGTCGCGTGCCGGCGTATCGAAGGCCACCGCCAGTCGCGCCCTGAGCGGCCGCGGGTACGTGTCGGAGACCACCCGGCAGCGCGTCGAGGACGCCGCGCGCGATCTCTCCTATGTCGCCCACTCCTCCGCGACGAGCCTGGCCACCGGGCGCACCCAGACCGTGGGCGTCGTGATGCCGCCCGTGGACCGATGGTTCTTCGCCGAGCTGCTCGCCGGCGTGCAGGAATCGCTCTTCGCCCTCGACTACGACCTGTCGCTCTACGGCGTGCCGGAAGGGTCGCAGACCAGGGAGCGACTGTTCGAGAGCGTGCTCCCCGGCCGGCGGTTCGACGGGATCATCGCGGTCGGCATCCAGCCGAGCGCCCGGGAGCTCGAGCGCCTGCAGCAGACCGGGCGGCCGCTCGTGAGCGTCGGACCGTACAGCGAGGGTTCCAGCGCGGTGTCGATCGACGACACGGCCGCCGCGCGCATCGCGACCGAGCACCTCATCGAGCTCGGGCACACCGACATCGCCTTCGTCGGCGGATCGACGGACGCGGCCACGCTGAGCTACGGTGACGCGCAGCGGCTGGAGGGTTATCGCGGCGCATTGCAGGCGGCCGGAATCGCGGCTCATGCGCGCGTCGCCGGCGGGTCTCCGACGATGCCCGGCGGGTACACCGCGGCAGCGGGACTGCTGGGAGACCGACGGCGGAGGCCGACGGCGATCGTGGGAGTGTGCGATGAAGCCGCGATCGGGGCGATCATCGCCGCGCGGCGACTCGGCATCGCCGTGCCGACCGAGCTCAGCGTCGTCGGCATCGACGATCACGAACACGCCGACATGTTCGCGTTGACCACGATCGGACAGTCACCGCGCGACCAGGGACATGAGGCGGTGCGCCTCCTGACGCAGCGGATGGAGTACCCCGACGCACCGCTGGAGCGCATCTACGCGGCGTCGGCCCTCGTCGTGCGCAGCTCGACGGCTCCTCCGCGCTGACTTCGCAGCATGCCGGGACGCAGGCCGGGCCGCGGCCCGGGCTCCTGGTGCACCGGGAGTACAGCCCTGGGAAGCGTCGGCAACGGCGGAAACCACCCGGAACGCACGAAGGCCCCGGGGCGAACCCGAGGCCTTCGACGAGAAACGCGTGAGCGTCGCGGTTACTTGAGGGTAACCGTGGCGCCTGCCTCTTCGAGAGCAGCCTTGGCCTTCTCGGCGGTCTCCTTGTTGGCGCCCTCAAGGACGGCCTTGGGGGCACCGTCGACGACAGCCTTGGCCTCGCCGAGACCCAGCGAGGTGAGCTCGCGGACGGTCTTGATGACCTGGATCTTCTTGTCGCCAGCAGCCTCGAGGATGACGTCGAAGGAGTCCTTCTCTTCCTCAGCCTCAGCAGCGCCTGCGCCACCCGCGGCACCGGCGACGGCGACGGGAGCAGCAGCGGTGACCTCGAACTTCTCCTCGAACGCCTTCACGAACTCGTTGAGCTCGATGAGGGTCAGGCCGGCGAACTGCTCGAGCAGTTCCTCGGTGGAAAGCTTCGCCATGATGTATCTCCTAGATAGATGGGGTTTGTAGACGAGATCGCAGGTCGCTTACGCGGCCTCTGCGGTCTCCAGCTTTTCGCGAAGAGCATCGATGGTGGCGGCAGCCTTGCCCATCGTCGCCTTCATCATGCCCGCAGCCTTCGCCAGCAGAACCTCACGGCTCTCGAGCGCGGCGTACTTGTTGACCTCGTCCGCGGTGAGGGCGTTGCCCTCGAAGATGCCGGACTTGATCACGAGAAGCGGGTTGGCCTTGGCGAAGTCACGCAGAGCCTTGGCGGTGGCGACGAAGTCACCGTGCACGAACGCGACAGCCGACGGACCCTTGAGGTCGTCGTCCAGCGCGGAGATGCCAGCCTTGTTGGCGGCGATCTTGGTCAGCGTGTTCTTCACCACGGCGTACTCAGCGTCCTGACGGATGCTGTTGCGCAGCTCCTTGAGCTGGGCAACCGTCAGACCGCGGTACTCGGTCAGCAGAACGGCAGTCGAGTTCTCGAATGACTTCGTGAGCTCGGCGACCGATGCATCCTTCTGCGCCATGGTCACTCCTTGGTGTGTACGAGGCGCCGCACGGTGGTGAGGCGCCGACCTGGACCACCTGCAAGAGAAAAAGCTCCGGCGCAAGCGCACGGAGCTTTGAGAGTTCGTGGCCTGCGCGGGCCCCTGCTATGCAGAGCTTCGATCGCTGCGTGCTTGCGCACACGACGATGACCAGCGGTCTTCGGTTCGACATAACTGTACCCCACCCGCCCCGCTCCCCCAAATCCCGCCTCTCCTCCTCCTCTCTCCACCCACCCCCCTCGCCGAGACCCACACCCCGCACCCAGACCCACGGCGGGACTCGTCTCCTGGCATGGGTCTGGACGAGGGGCATGGGTGTCGGCGGCAATAGCTGGCAGAAAGCGAGGCACGATGTCAGGGGCGGAGGCCGAAGGCACCCAGGCGTGCGCCGAGAGCCTCAGGCGTCACGATGTGCTCGTATCCCCATCGGACGACGCGCCATCCCGTGACGCCACGGACAGCGTCCTCGCGGTACTTCTCAGCGATCACGATGCCCTCCGCCGACCTCTCACCGCGCAGATCCGGATCGAGATACTTGCCTCTGCCGTCGAACTCGCCGAAGGCCTGCAAACCGCGGAAGGCGAAATCGAGCCAATAGTCCTCACCGCCTGGCCCGGTGACGTGCGACTGCAGCTCGATGCCCGTGAAGCCGAGCCTGTGGAGGTGCAGACGACTGACGCTCTCCCCGGGAAGCTGGGCACGACCGTCCGACAGCGCGATCATCGCGCGGGCCTGACGGATCCCACGGCCAGACACAGCCCGGGCACGCCGAGCAAGTTCTCCTCGCCACGTGGCGGCCACCTCGGAATCCTGCGCATTCCCGCGCACGGCAACTCGCCGGAGAGCAGCATCGGCCACGGAGAGAGCCGCTTCCGGCCCGAGCCGGCTGGTCAGGTCGAGCACGGTTCTCTCGAGCGACGTGCACCTTATGCCCTCGATCTCTTCGAGGTCCCCCTCACCGACCTGTATGTCGTGCCGTGCCACACCGCCCTTCACCCTGCTGTGACTCGTCCGGCCGAGCAACACGTGCACGTGCGCCGGGAACGTCCGATAGAGCGGCAGACCGTGGAGCACAGCTGCCGAGTCGAAGCAGAATGCGGCGCCTCCGCCCGAGGACTCCCAGTGCACGGCGAGCACCTTCAGGAGATGCCGGCCTTCCGCCCAGAGCTGTGCCCACGCCTCCCCCTCCGCGTACCAGCCCCGACGCACCCGGATGAGCACGCCACCGTCGACCACGCCCTTGAGTTCCCGCTCGGTGATTCCTCGGGCGAGAACATCCCGTCTGGAGAGGAGGAGCTGACGCGCTTCCTCGATCGTGACAGCCTTCCGCATGCGCTCGATCTTCATGCTTGCAGCCGGCCCGCGACCCAGGATCCGCGCATTTCACCGGGAACCGACAGCAACTCGCTCAGAACCATCGCCGTGCAGTTCGCTTCCCTGCCTCTCCCTCCCGCATCCCGGCGAGACCTCGCGCCTTCCTCCCAGCGAAACCCACGCTTGTCGTCGAAACCCACGCGCCGAAGCAACTGCACACGTGGGTGTCGGCGACGCCAATGGGTCTCGGCGACGGGGCGGGCGCGGGCGGGGGCG
>NZ_DFQP01000108.1:0-8257 GCF_002377845.1 Microbacterium sp. UBA3486 | reverse complement strand
GCCGCTCCGGGTCGGCGGAGTAGTAGTTGAGCACCTGGGCCACGTGGCCGGCTCCCCCCCGGGCCGAGCCGATCGGATGCCCCGAGTTGAGCACCTCCAGCTGTGCCAGCTCCTCGACCGCGCCCTCGACCGCACGGGCGAACGACCGGAGGGCATCGGCTCGCGCGACCGGGGCGAGCGCCGCCCATCGGCGCTGAGCAGCGACGGCGCGGGCGATCGCGGCATCGGTCTCGGCGGCATCGGCACGGGCGACGTCGCGGATCGCTTTCCCGGTCGACGGGTTGATGACTGTGAACGCGCTCATCGGGCGCCCTCCTTCCGCCGCGCGGCGAGCGCACGAGCCTGTGAGACGAGATCGGCGAAGAGGCGCCGGTCGTCGGCGTTCTCCTCCGGATGCCATTGGATGCCGACGATGTGGCCGGCCGAGGTGTCGACGAACGCCTGCACGAGTCCGTCGTCGGAGTGCGCAGCCGCGATCAGCCCTTCCCCGAGGCGATCGATGCCCTGGTGGTGGTAGCTGTGCACGCGCACGCCGCCCGCACCGAGCACCTCGGCGAGCGTGGTGTCGCCCGAGACCTCGATGTCGTTCTCGGCGAAGATGCCGCCGCCGAGGCGGTACCGCTCGGTGCCGAGCGATTCGGGTAGATGCTGCTGGAGTGTGCCTCCCCGTGCCACGTTGACGAGCTGCAGCCCTCGGCAGATCGCGAGCACCGGGATGCGTCGTCGCTCGGCCGCACGGAACAGCGCCAGCTCCCACGCGTCGCGGTCCACGCGTGCGGGATCGGTGAGCGGATGCCGCTCCTCGCCGTAGAGCTCGGGGGCGACATCCGCACCTCCGGAGAGGATCAGGCCGTCCATGCCGGCGATGGCGGCCTCCGCCGACGCCGGGTCCTGTGGCGGCAGCAGCAGCGCGATGCCGCCGGCATCCGTCACCCCGGTCAGATACTGCTCGGGCAGGAACGCCGCCCGCACATCCCACACCCCCTGCTGCGCCCGCTCGAGATAGGTCGTGACACCGATCAGCGGGGCCAGGTCAGAGCCGCTCGAAACCACGGATGCGCTCCCAGTCGGTGACGGCGGCGTCGTAGGCCTCGACCTCGATGCGCGCCTGGTTCAGGTAGTGGTCCACGACGTCGTCGCCGAACGCCGCGCGGGCGATGGATGATTCGCTGAACAGCTGCGCCGCCTCCCGGAGGGTGGTGGGCAGGTGCTCGACGCCGGATTCGTAGGCGTTGCCTGTGAAGCGCTCGGGCAACGGCAGCTCGTTCTCGATGCCGTACAGGCCCCCGGCGATGATCGCCGAGATGCCGAGGTAGGGGTTCACGTCGCCGCCCGGCACCCGGTTCTCGACCCGGAGGCCGGAGCCGGAGCCGATCACGCGCAGCGCGCAGGTGCGATTGTCGATGCCCCAGGCGACGCCGGTCGGGGCGAAGCTGCCCTTCGCGAACCGCTTGTACGAGTTGATGTTGGGCGCGTAGAGCAGGGTGAATTCGCGCAGAGTCGCGAGTATGCCGGCGATCCAGTGCTCCATGATCGGGCTGAACCCATGCTCGCCGTCCCCCGCCATGACCGGGGTGCCGTCGGCGGCACGCAGGGAGAGATGGATGTGGCAGCTGTTGCCCTCGCGCTCGTTGAACTTGGCCATGAAGGTGAGTGCCTGTCCGTGCTGCTCCGCGATCTCCTTCGCGCCGTTCTTGTAGAGCGCATGCTGGTCGGCGGTCTCGCGCACCTCGGCGTAGCGGAACGCGATCTCCTGCTGCCCCAGGTTGCACTCCCCCTTCACGCCCTCGCAGTACAGTCCCGCGCCGTCCATGCTGTTGCGGATGTCGCGCAGCAGGGGTTCGAGGCGCGTGGAGGCGAGCAGGTTGTAGTCGACGTTGTAATCGGTCGACGGTGTGAGCCCCTCGTACTTGCGGGCCCAGGCTTCGCGATAGGTGTCGTCGAAGACGATGAACTCGAGCTCGGTGCCCGAGAACGCTGTCCAGCCCCGCTCGGCGAGACGGTCGCGCTGGCGATCGAGAATGGCTCGCGGCGAGGGCCCCACCGGTTCACCGTTCCCCCACACCAGGTCGGCGATCACGAGCGCGGTTCCATCGAGCCACGGGATGCGGCGGAGGGTCGCGACGTCGGGCCGCAGCACCATGTCGCCGTACCCGCGATCCCATCCCGACATCGCGTAGCCGTCGACCGTGTTCATGTCGACATCGACCGACAGCAGGTAGTCGCAGGCTTCGGCGCCGTGATGCAGGATGTCCTCCTGGAACAGCCTCGCGGAGACCCGTTTGCCGACCAGCCGTCCCTGCGCATCGGCGAAGGCGACGATCACCGTGTCGATCTCGCCGGCGGCGATGCCGGCATCCAGCTGCTCGATGCTCAGGTTTCCCGACATCTTCTCGCTCCCGTCGTCGTGGTGAAGCGATCGGCCGACCGGCTTCGCCCTCAGAGTAGATCACCTCGGCGTCTAAAGGTAGACGAAACCACCATTGACTGCCACAATCATCCGCAAGGTGCACCCGGCGCCTGTGTGCATGCGAACGGAGAGCGGATGTCTGAGCAGAGCAGTGAGTCCCGCAAGGTCGCTGGGGCGACCTATACACGTGCCGGAAGTGAGTACTTCGAGAAACGGACGCTGAAGAGATCCGCCGGCGTCTGGGGACTGTGGGGGCTCGCGGTCGCTGCCGTCATCTCCGGCGACTTCTCCGGCTGGAACTTCGGTATCGACTTCGCGGGCTTCGGCGGGATGCTGATCGCCTTCGTGATCCTCGTCCTCATGTACTACGGCATGATCTTCGCGATCGGCGAGATGGCCGCGATGATGCCGCACACCGGCGGCGCCTACTCGTTCGCCCGTTCCGCGATGGGCCCGTGGGGCGGCCTGGTGACCGGCGCCGCCGAGACCATCGAATACGTGGCGACCACGGCGGTGATCGTCTACTTCTCGGCGTCGTATGCGAACGGCATCACGAGCGAGCTGCTGGGGCTGGAACTGCCGGGGTGGCTCTGGTACCTGATCCTCTACGTCGTCTTCATCGCGCTGAACTCCGCGGGCGCGGCGATCTCCTTCCGCTTCGCGATCGTCGTGTCGATCATCTCGATCGGCATCATCCTGGTCTTCTCCCTGATGGCGATCTTCTCCGGCGCCTTCAGCTGGGACGCTCTCTGGAACATCGCGCCCGATCCGGGCCAGACCGAGTTCCTGCCACACGGGGTGCTGCCGATCCTGTTCGCCCTCCCGTTCGCGATGTGGTTCTTCCTCGGCATCGAAGAGCTGCCCCTGGCCGCGGAGGAATCGCACAATCCCACCCGCGACATCCCCAAGGCCGGATTCTGGGCTCGCGGCACCCTCATCGTCACGGGTCTGCTCGTGCTGTTCCTGAACACGGGCGTGATCGGGGCCGAGGCCACGGGCACCGCCGGCGAGCCCCTGCTCGACGGCTTCCGCGCGATCGTCGGCGACCAGCTCGCCGCGGTGCTCGCCCTCTTCGCCCTGATCGGACTGCTCGCGTCCCTGCAGGGCATCATGTTCGCCTACGGCCGCAACATGTACTCACTGTCCCGTGCGGGCTACTACCCGCGGTTCCTGTCCCTCACCGGCAAGCGACAGACCCCCTGGGTGGCTCTCGTCGTGGGTGCGGCGATCGGCTTCGTCGCCCTCATCGTGCTCGATGTGCTCGCGGCCGTCGACGCCGAGGGCGCGGGTTCGGTCGCCGGTGCGATCGTGCTGAACATCGCGGTCTGGGGTGCCGTGCTCGCCTACGGCCTGCAGCTGGTGTCGTTCATGATCCTGCGGAAGAAGTATCCGAACGTCGACCGCCCGTACCGCAGCCCGTGGGGCATCCCCGGTGCGGCCGTCGCGCTGGTGATCGCCGCGCTCATCTTCGTCGGATTCCTGCTGAATCCGACGTTCGGACCGGCGATCATCGCGATCGCGATCGTCTACGTCGTGATCCTTCTCGGGTTCGGGCTCTTCTTCCGCCACCGTCTGGTGCTCTCCCCCGAGGAGGAGTACGCGATCTCGGGCGGCTCGCACGGCGATCCGCAGACCGAGGGCTATGACGCCATGGAGGGTGAGGTGTTCGACGACAGCGGCAGGTGAGTCCGGGTACAGCGCCTCGACGAGTCGTCGGGGCGCTGTGTCGTGCCCGACCCCGGTGCGCTCTACTTGCGGTCGAAGTCGAAGGCCTTGAGCAGCTCGACGACGGCCTTGTCGCGCTCCTCGCCGCCCTCGTCGAACATGTGCGTCACGTGCGTACGGAGGTGGTTCTCCAGCAGCAGCCGGTTCAGCGACTCCAACGAGCGCTGGATCGCACGGGACTGCGTGATGATGTCCATGCAGTAGTCCTCGTTCTCGATCATCCGCGCGACGCCGCGCATCTGCCCCTCGAGGATGCTGGTGCGGTGCAGCGCACGCTTCTTGATGTCTTCGATCACCCCTTGAGGGTACTCGTCTCTCCGGGTGTGCGGCTGTCTGCGCACCGAGACACCGCACCGTCGCCGGTCGGGACCGTCGGGGCAGCACCGTGAAAGGATGACGTCATGCCGCGAACACCGATGACGCAGCTCTCGCCCGCCGACCAGGAGCGCCTTCGCGCGCTCCGACGCATGAAGGCCGTCGCCCTCGGGGCTCTGGTGTTCATGGCCGTCGTGTTCGTGTTCGCCTTCGCGTTCCAGCAGCGGTTCGACGGGCTCGCCTATGTACGCGCCGCCGCGGAGGGCGGCATGGTGGGTGCCCTCGCAGACTGGTTCGCGGTGACCGCGCTCTTCCGCCGTCCGCTGGGGCTGCCCATCCCCCACACCGCGATCATCCCGAACCGCAAGGACGAGATCGGCCGCTCCCTCGGGGAGTTCGTGGAGACGAACTTCCTCGCAGCCGACGTGGTGCGCACCAAGCTGTCGAGCACGCGGATCGCGCTCCGCGCCGGTGAATGGCTGCGCGAGGCCCCGCACGCCGAGCGGGTGGGGACCGAGGGGGCGACGATCGCCACGGCCGTGCTCAATGCGCTGAGCGACGACGACGTACGCGACCTGATCACCGACCTCGCCCGCGAACACCTGGTCGATCCCGAATGGGGTCCGCCCGCCGGAGCGTGGCTGGAGAAGATCGTCGAGGCGGATGCCCATCACGGAGCGGTCGACCTCGCCGCCGACAGCATCGCGCGCTGGCTCGACGCGAATGCCGAGTCGTTCAGCGGCCTCGTCTCCCGACGCCTCCCCGGGTGGGTGCCGAAGCTCGCGCATCGCTTCGTCGACGACACGATCTATCACGAGGCGGTGAAGTTCGTCCATGCCGTGCAGGCCGACCCCCGTCACCCCGCTCGCCTGGCCGTCGACGGCTACCTGGCACGTCTGGCGGACAGCCTGCAGAACGACCCGGCAACGCGCGCGAAGCTCGAGGACGCCAAGGCCTCGCTCTTCGACAGCCCCCGTGTCGGCGCGCTGGCCGCCGAAGCCTGGAACACCGCGAAGAACGGCCTGCTCACGGCCCTCGCCGATCCGCAGAGCGGTCTGCGCCGCCGCGCCGTGCAGGCACTGCAGGAGGTCGGCGCGCGCCTCACGACCGACACCGCGCTGCAGAATCGGGTCGACACGTGGGTATCCGACGCCGCGGTCTTCCTCGTCGACCGCTACCGGCACGACATCGCCTCGATCATCACCGACACCGTCGAGCGCTGGGATCCGGCCGAGACCACCGAGAAGATCGAGCTCATGGTCGGCCGCGACCTGCAGTACATCCGCCTGAACGGCACCTTCGTCGGGGCGCTGGCCGGTCTCGTCATCTTCTCCATCGCCCACGCCCTGATCCCCGGAGTCTGACCATGGCCCCCACCTCCCGACAGCTGAGTCATGACCCGCTCTGGCCGCGCGCCGGATCCTGGCCCGCCTTCGACACCGCCGCCGACGCGGTGCTGCTCGGCGTGCCCACCTGGCGCACCTCGCTCTCGCCGACGGGCGCGCACGCGACGCCAGCGGCCATCCGCGATGCGCTCCCCCGCTACGGGACGACTGTGATGGGGCCGCCCATGGTCGAGCTCGATGACGTGCTGCGCATCGCCGACGCCGGCGACGTCGCCGACCCGGACGGTTCCGCCGGCGAAGCGAGGGTCATCTCCCGCGTGCGCGATCTCGTCGCGGCCACGAGACTCGTGATCGCGCTCGGTGGCGACAACTCACTCACCTATCCGGTCGCACTCGGCGCCGAGGCCTCGGGACTGATCACCTTCGACGCGCACTTCGACCTGCGCGACGGCGTCTCCAACGGCACGCCCGTGCGGCGTCTGGTGGAGGACGTCCCCGGCTCATCCTCGCTGCACACCTCTCGGATCGACCCGACGAGGATCGTGCAGATCGGGATCGCCGACTTCGCGAACTCGGCCGCCTACGCCCGGCGCGCCGCCGACTGGGGCATCCGCGTCATCGCACTCGACGAGCTGCGCCGCCGCGGCATCGACGACGTGGTCGCGGAGGCGGTGGAGGTCGCCGGAGCCGGAGCCGATCCGCGCGTCCACCTCGACATCGATGTGGACGTGTGCGACCGCTCCGTCGCGCCCGGGTGCCCCGCGAGCGTTCCCGGTGGACTGCAGGCGTGGGAGCTTCGGGCGCTCACGCGTGCCGTGGCCTCGGACTCCCGCGTGGTGAGCGCCGACCTCGCCGAGGTCGATGCGACCGCCGACGCCGACGACGCCCGCACCGTGCGCCTGGCGGCGCTGTGCGTGTTGGAGCTGCTCACCGGCCTCGCGTCGCGTCGCTGACCGCGGAGTGCGCCCGCCACCGTCTCGAGGCGGGCGCACGCGGATCAGACTCCGGCGATCAGCCTCTCGACGAACCAGAACAGCCCGACGGCGGCGACGACCGCGGCGATCCAGAAGCCCGCCGAGGGCAGCCGCCGCCGCAGCAGCACGAACAGCGGGAACACCGCCGCGATCACCAGAAGCTGCGCCAGCTCGATGCCCACGTTGAAGACGAGGAGCGCCCCGAGCAGATCCCACGAGAACGGTTCGTCGATTCCCAACGCTCCGGCGAAGCCCACGCCGTGCATCAGCCCGAAGGCGAAGACCACGCCGATGCGCAGCAGATCCCCTCGGGTGAAGCCGTCGACCGCCGGTGCGGATGCCGGCGCCGCGAGGATCTGCTCCCGCACGGCGACAGCGATCCCGCCGCCTCCGACGAGCGGCTGCTCGTCGAGAGGACCCTGGGCCTTCCCGGACAAGGGCCGAAGCGTCCCGTCCGCCCCTATCGCATCCCTCTGTCCGGCACGCCGGAACCGTCGCATCTCCCAGAGCGCGACGACGGCGATCGACAGGGCGATGGCCGGCTCCACGATCCACGCGGGAATGCTCACCACCCCGAGGGCGGCGAGGATGAAAGTCGCCGAGTGCGCGACCGTGAACGCCGTCGCCGCCAGCACGATGTCCCTGAGCCGGCGAGATCCGATGATCAGCGCCAGCAGGAACAGCAGGTGGTCGGGGCCGAGCAGCAGATGCTCCGCCCCCAGCACGAGGAACTCACCCATCCGAGAGCCCCAGTCGGTCGTGGTGACCATCGAGGGGTTCGTGTCGGTGTCGAGGCTGGCCACACCCGCCCCCGAACGCACGTCGTAGTCGACGATCGTCGTCGTCATGCCCCCGGGAGCCGTTCCGGGAAACAGCTCGGTCGTGATCCGATACGGCACGGGCATCGCCTCGACCTGCGCCGTGCAGTCGGCTTCGATCACCAGGCGCGCATGCGGTACGCCGTCCCGGATGACGATCTCGTAGGGCGCCACCACGGCGTTGGGGCACGCCTGCGACGGTTCCCCGTCCTGCGCCACGCTCACCGAGAACCGAGGCAGCACGTATCCCTCGACGGAGTCGGCATGATCGTCGAGCACCGCGGGCGTGAGCTTCTCCGGATCCCGGCCGCTCGCCTGCACGTCGGCGTAGGCCTCCTGCTCGAAGGCCGTGTCGCCCATCGCCCGCGCTCCGTCGGTCGCGAGCAGGACGTACTCGATGTCGAGCACGGTGCGCACGACGCCGCGCTCGGGTTCGGACACATCGGCGAAGACCGTCGCCGCATAGCTGTGCGCCGCGGCCGGGGCCGCCGTCAGCATCACGCTGACGGCGGCCCCGGTGAGGGCGACGACTCCGGCGACCAGGGTGCGGATCGCCGGGCGGGGGCGCTGACGCGCACCCGGATGCCGACGCCGGTTCCTCATTCCTGTCCCTCCGGGTGGCGCAGCATCCGTCGGCGGAGCAGAACGCCGCCTCCGGCGAGCAGCAGC
>NZ_DFQP01000052.1:0-5073 GCF_002377845.1 Microbacterium sp. UBA3486 | reverse complement strand
CTGGCTCTGGTCAGCCGCACCCGAGAGGCGTTCGGGCTGAGCGGCGTGCGCCTGATCGCTCCCGACGGCGAGGTGCTCGCGAGCGACGGCGAACCCGTGGCCGACGGACGTGCCACGACCATCCCCCGCGGCGTCGTCCCCGGGGGCGGGCCCCGTGCGGTGCTGGAGCTGAACGGCGAGCCGCTCGCCGGACCCGAACGCCGCCTGCTGGATGCGATCGTCGCCCAGCTCTCCGCCGCGATCGAGCACACCGATCTGCGTGCCACCGCGAGCGAGGCGGAAGCACTCGCCGAGACCGACCAGGTGCGCAGCGCCCTGCTGTCGGCCGTCAGCCACGACCTGCGCCGCCCCCTCGCCTCGGCGGTCGCCGCCATCGGCGGTCTGCGCGGTGCGCACGGACTGTCGGCCTCCGATCGCGAAGAACTGCTCGCCACCGCCGACGAGAGTCTCGCGACGCTGTCGACGCTGGTCACCGACCTGCTCGACGTGAGCCGCGTGCAGGCCGGCGTGCTCGCCGTATCGTCGTCGCGGATGGATGCGGCAGGCTGCGTGCTCGCCGCCGTCGATGAGCTGGGGCTCGGGCCGTCCGACGTCGAGCTCGCCCTCGATCCCGACCTGCCGCCGCTGCACGCCGACCCCGTGCTGCTGCTGCGCGTGCTGGTCAACGTGATCGCCAACGCCCATCGGCACTCCCCCGAAGACGCACGGGTCATCGTCTCCACGAGCGCCCTCGGCGGCCGCGCCGAGATCCGCATCATCGACCGCGGGGAAGGCGTCTCGCCCGAGAGACGGGACCGCATCTTCCAGCCGTTCCAACGCTTCGGCGACACCGACAACACCACGGGACTCGGTCTGGGACTCGCCCTGTCGCGCGGGTTCACCGAGGGCATGGGCGGTACCCTGACACCCGAGGACACGCCTGGCGGAGGCCTCACCATGGTCATCTCCCTGCCGCTGGCCGCAGGACTTGCCGACACGGAGGGCACGGAGTGAAGCTGCTCATCGCCGACGACGATCCGCAGATGGTCCGCGCGCTGAGGATCACCCTCGCCGCGCACGGATACGAGGTGGTCGTGGCTCCCGACGGGGCCGCCGCCATCGCTGCGGCCGCCCAGACCCACCCCGACCTCATCATGCTCGACCTGGGGATGCCCCGACTCGACGGCATCGAGGTGATCCAGGCGCTGCGCGGATGGACCAACGTGCCGATCATCGTGGTGTCCGGTCGCACGGGTTCGGCCGACAAGGTCGAAGCGCTCGACGCCGGCGCCGACGACTTCGTGACCAAGCCCTTCCAGGTCGACGAGCTGCTGGCACGGCTGCGTGCGCTCTCGCGTCGCTCCATCCCGGCCAGCGGCGAGTCGACCGTGGCCTTCGGCGATGTGGTGGTCGACCTCTCGACGAAGACGGTGACACGGGGCGGAGCGCGCGTGCACCTGACCCCGACCGAGTGGCGGATGCTGGAGCACCTCTCCCGGCATCCGGGCGCCCTGGTCACGCGCCAGGACCTGCTGAAGGAGATCTGGGGCAGCGAGCAGGTCTCCGACTCCGGCTACCTGCGCCTGTACATGTCGCAGCTGCGAAAGAAGCTCGAGCAGGAACCCGGCGCTCCCGTGCACCTGCTCACCGAATCGGGGATGGGCTACCGCCTGGTGCTCTGAGCGTCGGCGTCCACGGCGCGCGACCGGCGCAGGACCGCCACGACCCCGGTGATGACGAGCAGCACCGCCACGGTGATCGCGGCGATCGCGGTCGGGGTGCTCTGCGGTTCTCCGGTGAGCCGTCCGACGGCGAGCCATGCCAGACCCCAGGCCGTCGCGAGGGCGGGGGCGATGCGTCCGGTGATCCAGGCGGCGGCGGCTCCGATCACGAGGACGACGACCAGCACGCCGATCGCCCAGGCATCGGCGGCCTGCGCCCAGCTCTGCGGTGCGATCTGCGTGAGCCAGGCGGCGGTGTTGGCGACGGTGGCGATCGTGACCCAGCCGAAGTGCAGGCCGTTCGCGCCGTCGGTGAGGATGCGATCGGCGAGGCTGCGGGCGGGGAAGCGACCGAGCAGCACGATCACTCGAGCGAGCACGGCCAGCAGCGCCGCGATCACGACGACAGTGAGCCAGAGCGTCAGGAATCGTGCGGTCACCAGCCACAGCCCGTTCAGCACCATCGACGCGGCGATCCATCCGCCCACGGCCTGCTGACGCGGGTCCTGCCGCTGGGCGGGGAACGCCTGCCACACCGTGTACGCGAACAGGCCGAGGTAGATCAGCGACCAGATCGAGAATGCGGGCCCCGCGGGCGCGAGGTACGAGCCCTGGGCGGAGAGGGCCCCGTCCTGCAGGTCATCGACGGACGCACCGCCGAATGCCCCCGCGCCGACAGCGGCCGCGATCACCATGAACGTCGCCGCCGCGATGATCAGCGACTGACGACCGATGCCCTCTGTGCGTGATTCCATGCCCCGCAGGCTACGAGACGCCCGCGCGCGACGCATCGCCCTTGACACCGGAACGGCATTTCGCTAACCAGGTTAGTCAAAACCCCCATCATGCCCGACTCACGCGGAAGGATCAGGCGCGCGTGAAGGCCGCGTCGATCAGGACTTCGGCGGCCCCCCTGGCCTGCGCGGCCACTGCCGGGTCGGCCGAGATCGCGGCCGTGCTCTGCGCCCCCTCGGCGAGGATGGACAGCTGCGCGGCGAGCGCGGGGGACGCGCCCGTCTGGGCGACGAGACCCGCCATGTACTCCTGGAACGAGGCCTTGTGCGCCCGTACGATCTCGGCGACCTCGGGATTCGTGCCGCCGAGCTCACCGAACGCGTTGATGAATGCGCAGCCGCGGAAGTCGTCGGCGCAGAACCAGTTCTCGAGATAGCCGTAGACGGCGAGGAGACGTGCGCGCGGGTCGCCGCCCGCATCCGCCACGGCACCCGACAGGCCCGACTCCCACTCGGCGTGCTTGCGTGCGAGCACGGCCACGACGATGTCGGTCTTCGACGGGAACAGCGAGTAGAGGCGGCGCAGCGAGACCCCGGCCTCCTGACGCAGCTCGTCCATGCCGACGGCCGCGTACCCCTTGCGGTAGTACAGCTCCTCGGCGGTGGAGAGGATGCGCTCGCGAGCCTCGTCTTCGGTCATGTCCAGAAGTCTACTTGACACGAGAACGAACGTTCTCTAGATTGGTCACATCGAGCGAGAACGACCGTTCTCACCGGAACCGAAAGGATCAGGATCATGGGTTACATCACCGTCGGCACCGAGAACAGCACCCCGATCGAGCTCTACTACGAAGACCAGGGATCGGGTCAGCCCGTCGTCCTGATCCACGGCTATCCGCTCGACGGTCACAGCTGGGAGCGTCAGACCCGCGAGCTCCTCGCCCAGGGCTACCGCGTCATCACCTACGACCGCCGCGGCTTCGGCGGATCGTCGAAGGTGAACACCGGGTACGACTACGACACCTTCGCCGCCGACCTGAACACCGTGCTCGAGACCCTCGACCTGCGCGACGTCGTGCTGGTCGGCTTCTCGATGGGCACCGGAGAGCTCGCACGCTACGTCGCCCGCCACGGCCACGACCGCGTCGCCAAGCTCGCCTTCCTCGCCTCGCTCGAGCCCTTCCTCGTGCAGCGCGACGACAACCCCGAGGGCGTGCCGCAGGAGGTCTTCGACGGCATCGAGGCTGCCGCCAAGGGCGATCGCTTCGCGTGGTTCACCGACTTCTACAAGAACTTCTACAACCTCGACGAGAACCTGGGATCGCGCATCAGCGAGCAGGCGGTGACCGGCAGCTGGAACGTCGCGGTCGGCAGCGCCCCCGTGGCCGCCTACGCGGTCGTGCCGGCGTGGATCGAAGACTTCCGCACCGACGTCGAGGCCGTGCGCTCCGCCGGAAAGCCCACCCTGATCCTGCACGGGACGAAGGACAACATCCTGCCGATCGATGCCACCGCCCGTCGATTCCACCAGGCAGTGCCCGACGCCGACTACGTCGAGGTCGAGGGCGCTCCGCACGGCCTGCTGTGGACCCACGCCGACGAGGTCAACGCCGCGCTGAAGGAGTTCCTCGCCAAGTAGTCCCCGTTCGAATCGCGCAGGTGGTCCCCTTCCTCGACGGAAGGGGACCATCTGCGCGATTCGAGGCGGGAGCTACGCGTCGCGCGAGCGCCAGAGCAGCCAGACGAAGTACGGGGCACCGATCAGCGCGACCACGAGTCCGGCCGGCAGTTGCGCGGGGGCGATGACGGTACGACCGATCGTGTCGGCCACCCCCACCAGGAGTCCGCCCAGCAGCACCGCGACCGGAATCATCCTCGAGTGCCTCGCGCCGACGAGCGCCCGCGCCGCGTGCGGAGCGACGAGACCGACGAAGCCGATCACGCCGATCGCCGTCACGCTCAGAGCCGCGAGCACGGCCGCCACGACCAGCAACGTGAGCCGCACCGGCTCGAGACGGATGCCGACGAGCCGCGGGGTGTCCTCGTCGAGCGACAGCACATCGAGCTCGCGGCGGCTCATCACCACGAGCGGCAGGGCGATGGCCAGCACGATCGCCAGGGGCAGCACCTGCTCCCAGACACGGCCGTAGGTGGTGCCCGAGAGCCAGGTGTAGATCTTCGGAGTGTCCCAGGGGCTCGACCTCAGGAGGAAGAAGGTCGTGAGCGAGACGGTGAAGTACGAGACGCCGATGCCGATCAGCAGGAACCTGTCGGCGTTCAGACCACCGCGCCACGACAGCAGGTAGACGAGGACGAAGGCCAGCAGCGCTCCGGCGATGGCACCCGCGATCATGCCCGCGGTGGACGAGACGGCGCTCGTGATCACGAGCACCGCGCCGAGTCCGCCCCCGCCCGTGACACCGAGGATGCTCGGGTCGGCGAGGGGGTTCCGACTCACCCCCTGGATGATGGCGCCGGAGAGCGCGAGCGCTCCACCGGCGACGACCGCGGCCACGATGCGCGGCGCCCGCTCGTCCAGCGCGAAGGCGATCGCCGCCGGCGCCTCGCCCTGCAGCCACAGCGCGATATCGCCGGTCAACAGCCACGTGTGCCCGGCGAGCAGGCCGAGGAGCAGCACG
>NZ_DFQP01000080.1:0-6128 GCF_002377845.1 Microbacterium sp. UBA3486 | reverse complement strand
GCTCCGCCGGCAGACCGTTCGCCAGGGTCATCGCGCCGCCCCCGGTCGCCAGCCGCGCACGAGCAGCAGCACGATGATCGCGGTGGCGAGCAGCAGCAGGGCGAGGGCGGCCGCCGTGCCCTGCGACACTCCGGCACCGTTGAACGCGGTGTAGATCGCGAGCGGCATCGTCTGGGTGACTCCCGGCCGGTTCCCGGCGAACAGCGCCGGCGCGCCGAACTCGCCGATGCCCCGCGCGAAGCACAGCACGACGCCGGCGACGATGCCAGGCGCGGCGAGCGGCAGGGTGATGCGGCGCAGGATCGTCCATCGTCCGGCTCCGAGCGCTGCCGCCGTGCGCTCGTAGTCCACGCCCGAGGTGCGCACCGCGCCTTCGACGGCCAGCACCAGGAAGGGCAGGGCCACGAATGTCTGTGCCAGCACGACAGCCGGGGTACTGAACGACAGGCCGAGCCCGCCGAGCCACCCCGCGCGCCCGAACAGGTAGAGCAGCGCGACGCCGCCCACCATGGGCGGCAGCACCAGCGGCACCGTGACGACGGCACGCAGCACCGCGGCCAGGCGGGGCCCGGAGCGGGCGATGTAGAGCGCGAGCGGCACCCCGACGACGATGCACAGCACGGTGGCCAGCAGGCCGGTGCCCAGCGACAGCAGGAGCGCCGAGAGCGCAGCCTCCGACGTCACATCGGCGAGGAAGGTCGACCACTGCACCCGCGCCACGAGTGCGGTCAGCGGCAGGATGAGGAACGACAGTCCGATGAGGGCCGGAACAGCGAGCGCGCGCGGAGCGTATCCGCGTGCGCCGGTCACGCTCATGGAGCCCCGAAGCCGAAGTCCGCCAGGATCTTCTGACCCGCGTCCGACAGCACGAACGTCACGAACGCATCGGCCGCCTCGGCGTTCGGCGCATCGGCCAGCGCGGCGATCGGGTAGTGGTTGACGACGTCGTCGGCACCGTCGGGCACGATCACCTCGACGTCGTCACGTCCGATCACATCGGTGGCGTACACGAGTCCGGCATCGGCTTCGGAAGCGGCGACCTTCGTGAGCACGGCCGTGACGTTCTGCTCGAGACTGGCGGCGTCGACCGTCACGCCCGCCGTCGAGAGCAGTTTCGCGGCGGCCGCACCGCACGGCACCTCGGGCGCACACAGCACCGTGGTCACGTCGGCGAGATCGGAGAGGGTCTCCACCTCGCCCGGGTTGCCCGCCGGCACCGCGATCACGAGGGTGTTGGAGGCGAACAGCGTCGGATCGACCGCCACATCCGCCGCCTTGTCCATGTTCGCCTCGTCGGCGGACGCGAAGACGTCGGCCGGTGCTCCTTCGAGGATCTGTGTGACGAGGGTCGACGAGCCGTCGTAGACGGGAGTGAACCGCACGTCGGGGTTCTCGGCGGTGAACGCCTCGCCGATCGCATCGAAGGCCCCGCTGAGCGATGCGGCGGCATAGACCGTGAGCTCTCCGCTCACACCGCTCTTCTCCGCCGACGGCGAGGGCGAGGCGGTGCTCTCGGTGGCGCCCGCGCAGCCGGTGAGGGCGAGTGCGGCCGCGGCGAGGACTGCGGCGGCGCGGAGCGTGCGGTTCATGTCAGCCTTTCGGTACTTCGACCACGACCTGGGTCGCCTTGACGGAGGCGGTGGCGAGCGCGCCGACCCCGAGGTGCAGTTCGCGCGCGGCCTCGGCAGACATCAGCGAGACCACGCGGTGAGGACCGGATTGGATGTCGACCTGCGCCATCAGCCCGTCGATCTGCACCCGGGTGACGATTCCCACGAAGCGGTTGCGCGCGCTGGAGAGCACATCTCCGGCACTCTTCGCCTCCTCCGCGAGCGCGACGGCCCGTTCCGCGACGGCATCGCCGGGGATCTCGGCGGGCACGGCATCGGTGACCGGAAGCAGCCCCTGTTCGATCCAACGCCGGACGGTGTCGTCGCTCACGCCGAGCAGCTGCGCTGCGCGAGCGATCCGATACGTCTGCATGGAGGGAGTCTACCGCAGCCGCGGAGATTTTCCTCGAAAATCTCCGCGTCTGCAATGATCCATCCGCCTTCCGCTCCGCACTTCGACGGACCGTTCCCGTGTCCCCCGAATGGCCGATAGCGCGTGCGGCAGCGGTCGGCCAAGATGAGTGTCACCATGACGGCACCGAATCCACCGGCGGACGACCTCTCCGAGTTCGCTGAACTGATGTCCCACGAGCAGGAGTTCCTCTCCCCCCGTGATCGGATCGATCCGGAGGTGCGCCGAAAGCGCAGGCGGCGGGGGCTCATCATCACCGGGGCCTGCATCTTCGTGCTGCTGGCTGCCGCCGGTGGCTACATCGGGTGGGCGCTCACCGCGCCCGTGGATCCACCGGCGGTGACCACGCAGACGCCGCAGGTCCCGGCCGTCGATGCGGCGTCGATCGCCACGCCACCGGCGGGTGCGTCAGCGATCAGCATCGCCGGCGCGGACGCCTATCTGGGCGAGGGGGCGAGTGGCATCTGGTCGTCGAGCGGAACCGGCGAACCCCTGCCCATCGCGAGCATCACCAAGCTCATCACCGCACTCGTCATCCTCGACGCGTCGCCGCTCGCCTCCGTCGATGATCCCGGTCCCACCATCACGTTCGGCAAGGCCGACCACGACCTCTACGACAGGTACTACGTGCAGGGCGCCACGATCGCTCCGATGCCCACCGGCACGTCGATGTCGCTGCGCGATGCCCTGGCGGCCATGCTGATCCCCTCGGCGAGCAACTATGCCGAGGCGCTGTCGTCGCACGTCTTCGGATCGCAGAGCGCGTTCCTCGGCGCGACGCGGGATTGGCTCGCCACCCAGGGGCTGACCGGCACGACCATCACCGAACCCACCGGCATCAGCCCGCGCAACACGAGCACACCGGTCGATCTCGTGGCCATCGGAAAGCTCGCCGCCGCGAACCCGGTGATCGCCCAGATCGTCGCGACCCCGTCGATCACGCTCCCCGGAGCGGGCCTGCTCTACAACACCAACGGCCTTCTCGGCACCAGCGGGATCACGGGACTGAAGACCGGCACCCTCGGCGAAGGCACCTACAGCCTGCTGTACACGGCCACCCTCGTCGTGGGCACCACCGATCCGCTGGCCGTGACCGGCGTGATCCTCGGAGGGTCGTCACGCGATTCGGTGAATGCCGGTGTGCTCGCCGCCCTGGACGGCGTCCGCTCCGGCTTCCACGAGGTGCCCGTCGCCACCCCCGGCCAGGAGGTCGGGACGATCTCGACGCCGTGGGGCTCCTCCGCGCGCCTGGTCATCGGCGAGGCGGCGTCGATCTTCACGTGGTCGGACACGCCGATCACCGTGACGATGGACATCGAGACGCCGCCGACCTATCGGGACGGCTCCACCGTGGGCACCGTCACCTGGACCGCCGGCCCGAACACGGTCACCGCCCCGGTCGAGATCGAGGGGAGCGTCGACCAGCCGTCCGAGTGGTGGCGCCTCACCCACCCGTCGCAGCTCGGTTCGATCGCAGACGCTCGACGCTGAGACCGATCGCCAGGATGCTGACCAGCACCCAGGCGACAGCACCGCACCACACCGCGAGCGTGCCGACGGCGACGAGCTCCCCGACGCCTGCGGCCCTGCCGAGGGCGATGGTCGCGGTGGCGTACATGCCGATCGGGAAGACGATGCTCCACCACCCCACGGTGAACCGACGCGCGCCCGGACGCGTGCGGAGATCGCGGATGCCGAGCCCCACGAGGAACGGGATGAGGAACGTTCCGAACGACCAGAGCGCCATCGCCACGACGGTGACCGCTCCCTCCGTGCCGGGGAGGACGGCGGAGTCTGCCGTCAGCAGACGCGCGGCGGCCAGTGTGGAGATCGCGGTCGATCCCGTCAGCACCCATGCGGTCGGCGCGACGTCGATCGCACCGATCTCCTGGCCGAGCAGCCGCACCGTCACCGCCGCCATGAGAAGCAGATACAGAACGATCCCCAGGCACCAGAGACCGAACGCCGCGAGGCCCAGCAGGGGGTGCCCTCCGGCGGTCGCGCTCGTCAGGACCGACAGCGACTGGGTGGCGACGACGAGGAGGAACCACCCGCCGTCGACCGTGCGGAGCAGGGGCCGCCGGGAGGCGTGCGTGACGAGCCACGGCAGCATCCCGTACGTCAGAAGCGCCCAGAGCAGCGCTTCCAGGGCGAGGGCGACGGGGAGGATCCCCTCGGCCCCGAGCGACGCACCCAAGGTGGCGGTGACCCCGGTCGCCGCCACGATCGTGAAGAACCCGAATGCGCGGCCCGGGTCACCGGCGTCACGGAGCACGGCGGCCGGCGCCAGGAGTACGCGCGCGACGGTGGCGATCAGCAGGAGCGCATACCCGCCGACGGCGAGCACGAACGCCACGGCCCCGATCGGGGACAGTCCGATCGCGACGAAAGAGGTGCCGACGATGCCGGTCGCCATCACGAAGGAGAATCCCGCGGGCGGAAGCCGTTCGATCATCGTGCGCACGGACATCACTCAGATCGACCGCCGGTACTCCTGCGGCATGCGGGCGAGGGTCCCCTGCTCCGCGCCCGTCTTCTCGCCGCAGTCCACCATCCGACACCTCTCGAAGATCGTCACCGATGTCGGCCGCGGTACCGCGTGCCCCTGCAGTCGAGGATGTCAGAACATCCGCCGCGGCACGATCAGGCGAGCCGCGACGTCGCGACCCGACGGGCATACGCTGAGTCCATGCAGCCTCTCGTCGCCCCCGCGCCCGTGCTGGAGCCGGAAGAACTCGTCCGCACGGCGCGGCACGCGGTGCTCGCCGGCATCGGCGAGGAGGGACAGCGCCGCCTCAACGCCGCTCACGTCACGATCGTCGGCGCGGGCGGACTCGGATCCCCTGCGCTCCTCGCCCTGGCCGCCGCCGGGGTCGGATCGCTCACGGTGATCGACGACGACGTGGTGGAGCTCACCAATCTGCAGCGTCAGCTCGCGCACCGGGTGGAGGACATCGGGACGCGCAAGACCACATCGGCCGCGCGCGCGATCACCGCCCTCGCCCCGCACATCGTCGTGACCCAGGTCCCCGAGCGCCTGGATGCGGCCAATGCCGAGCGCCTGCTCACGGGCGCCCACGTGGTGGTCGACACGAGCGACACGTTCGCGACCCGTCGTGAGGTGGCCGCCGCCTGCGAAGCGCTCGGACTTCCCCTCGTGTGGGGAGCTGTGCAGGAGTGGCACGCGCAGGCCACGGTCTTCTGGTCGGACCCGCCCGCGGGAGAGCCGGTCGTGCTCGCCGACCTCTTCCCGGTCGGCACCGAGGGCGAACCCCCCAGCTGCGCCCAGGTCGGTGTGCTCGGCGCCCTGTGCGTGCAGGTCGGCGGGATGCTCGCCGGCGAGGTGATCAAACTCGTGACGGGCGCAGGCGAGCCGCTGCTCGGACGACTCGCGATGGTCGATGCGCTCACGTCCCGGCAGCACGAGATCGTGATCCGCCCGGCAACCGCCACGACCCCGGAGGCCACCGCGGGGGCCCGCGCATGACCGGCCGCCGCACGGTCGAGGAACAGCTCGCGCGGGTGCTCGATGCCGTCCACGTCATCGAGCACGAGACACGGCCGGTGGCGGCTGCCGCGGGGCGCACGCTCACCGCTGCCGCAGCCGCCGCCCACGACATCCCCCTGTTCGACAACTCCGCCATGGACGGCTTCGCGGTACGAGGTGCGGATGTCGCCGACGCGTCCGAGGAGAATCCGGTCACCCTGCGCGTGGTCGCCGACCTGCCCGCCGGAGTCTCCCTCGACCCTGCTCTCGGCGTCGGCGAAGCCGCACGCATCATGACCGGCTCGCCCACCCCCACCGATGCCGACGTGATCGTGCCCTTCGAGGACACGGCCGGCGGTCTCGCCGACTCCCTCGGCGAGGTGACGGTGCTGCACGCCCCGGCCAAGCCCGGAGTGTTCGTGCGCCGACGCGGAGCCGACCTGCGCGTCGGCGACGAAGTCGTTCACGCCGGCGAGCGCCTCGGACCCTTCCAGCTCGCCGCCGCAGTCGCGGCCGGCATCGTCGAGGTCTCGGTGACGCGGGCTCCGCGCGTGGCCGTGGTGTCGACGGGCAGCGAACTGCGCGCGCCGGGCGAAGCCCCCGCCCGCGGACGCATCAC
>NZ_DFQP01000071.1:2611-84329 GCF_002377845.1 Microbacterium sp. UBA3486 | reverse complement strand
GCACCGTCGTCGATGCGGCGCTCGCCGCGGGGCCGGCACCGGATGCCCTGGTGTGCGCCAGCGACTCGCTCGCCGTGGGGGCGCTGCTGGCGGTCGCCGCCGCGGGGCTCTCGCTGCCGGTGATCGGCTTCGACAACACGCCGACCGCCGAGGCGCTGGGCTTCTCGAGCGTCGAGCAGCGTCCGGAGGATGTGGCGACGGCGGTCCTCGAACTCCTCATGGGTCCGACGGGCGAGATCGTCGCCCCGCGCACCCTGCAGGCGGGGTCGGCGCACGCACTGATCACCCCCGAGCTCGTCGTGCGCTGAGCGGCGCCCGTGCGTCTATGCCGCGCGGCGCATACGCAGCGTGAAGGCGATCCCGGCCAGGGCGATCACGACGATCCCGTAGCCCACACACACCGTTTCGAGGCCGACGACTCCGACCAGCGAGCCGGCGATGACCGCCGGTACTCCGAACGCGAGGTACGCCAGCAGGTAGATCACGGCGAACGTGTCGGCGCGCTGCGTCGCCGGGATCCGCGGTGCCAGCGATGCCACGACTCCCGAGAACGCCGTGCCGAATCCCATGCCCGTCACGGCAGCCGCGACGAGATAGAACGGCAGGGATCGGCCGGATGCTAACGCTGCGGCGCGACGATCTCGACGCGCTCTTCCCCGGGTTGCTCGACTCGGTGCCGCGCGATTGAGAGGCGTGCGTATGGTGGAACCGTGGAAATCATGTGGTTCACGCTGATCTTTCTCGCGGTGCTCAGTGCCATCTCCATCGTCATGAGGCGAAGGAGCCGGAAGTAGCGATCGCTCTTCCTGCGCCTCTGGGGCCGTCGATCCCACGGAGGGCGAAAAGCCAATCTTCGAGCGAATTGATCGCGCAGATGAACAACCTTCCTCCGTGAAAGTGTTGTCGTTCTGCTCCCCGATTTGGATTGGATGCTGCGCGAGGCGGATACTTCTGGCACCCGAACCGCGTGATCCGGCCGGGGAATCGACATGCACACATCCGCCTCTCTCGCACCAGGGACGACCATCGCCATCGTCGGCGCCGGCCGTCTCGGACGCGTACTCGTGCGGGCTCTGCGGGCGGCGGAGATCGAGGTGCTCGGCCCGATCGGACGCGACGGACGGATCCCGGATGCGGACATCGTGCTCCTGTGCGTCCCTGATGCGGTCATTGCCGAGGCTGCGGCCGTCGCCCGGTCCCACACGCGCTTCCTCGGACATGTCTCCGGCGCGACTGCGCTCACGGATGTGGACTTCAGCCTCCATCCGCTGCAGACCTTCACCGGCGCGGAGGGCCCCGAGGCGTTCCGTGGCATCGGTGCCGCGATCGCCGGCCGCACACCAGAAGCGCGTCACATCGGGGAGCAGCTCGCCGTCGCCCTCGGCGCGCGTCCCTTCGCGGTCGACGACGCGCAGCGCGCGAGCTATCACGCGGCCGCGTCCTACGCCTCGAACTTCATCCTCACCGTGCTCGACGCCGCGGAAGGCCTGGCCTCGGCGGCAGGCATCCCCCACGACGAAGCACGGGCGCTCCTGGCCCCGCTGGTCCGCCGGACGGTCGAGAACTGGGCGACGAACGGCGCGGCACCTGTCCTGACCGGACCCATCGCCCGCGGCGACGAGGCGACGGTCGCGCGTCAACGCGTTGCCGCCGAAGAGCTCGATCTCTCCGATCTGTTCGACGCGCTCGCTGCAGCCACCCGTGCGATCGCCGCACGCCCTGCTGCCACCACCCTCATCACGAAAACCGGGGAGGCATCCGCATGAGAATCCTCCGCACGATCCCCGAGGTCCGGGCCGCGATCCGCGACGCCAGATCCGAGAGCAAGACGGTCGGCCTCGTTCCCACCATGGGCGCCTTCCACGACGGTCATCTCTCCCTCATGCGCACCGCGCGCGAAGGATCTGACCTCGTCGTCGTCTCGCTCTTCGTCAACCCGACCCAGTTCAGCGCCACCGAAGACCTCGGTGCGTATCCGCGCGATGAGGCTCGCGATGCCGCGCTCGCCGAAGCCGAGGGGGTCGACATCCTCTTCGCTCCGGACGCGTCCGAGATCTATCCCGACGGGTTCGCGACGAACATCCACGTCGCAGGTCTCACCGACGTTCTCGACGGCGCGAGCCGTGGGGCGCACCACTTCGACGGCGTCGCCACGGTCGTCACGAAGCTGTTCGGCATCGTCCGTCCCGACACCGCCTACTTCGGGCAGAAGGATGCGCAGCAGGTGCTCGTCGTGCGCCGCGTGGTGCGCGACCTCGATCTCGATGTGCGGATCGTGGCGTGTCCCATCGTGCGGGAGACGGACGGACTCGCCATGAGCTCGCGGAACGTCTACCTCGACTCCGCCGCTCGTGCACAGGCGGTGGCGCTGAACCGCGCCCTCGACGCCGGGCTCGCGATACTCGAGGCGGGTGACCGCGACGCGGGCAGCATCCTCTCCGCCGCGCGCGACGTGCTCGGCGAGGCGGAGATCGACCCCGAGTACCTCGAACTCCGAGACGCCTTGACGCTCCGCCCCCTCGCCCGTGTCGACCGTGACGCCCTTCTCGCGGTCGCCGCGCACGTGGGCGCCGCCCGTCTGATCGACAATCACGTCCTGCGCGTCGCCGATGCCTCGGGCTCCATCGACACGAATCCCACCGATACGGAGACTCGCGCATGAGCGCTCACGCCGATTCCCGCCCCCGCGTCACCCTGGCCGCCCTCGCCGCGAAGAAGGAGGCGCACGAGCCGATCGTCATGGTCACCGCCTACGACCACCCGAGTGCGCAGATCGTCGAGGCCGGCGGCGTCGATGTCGTGCTCGTGGGCGACTCCGCGGCGATGACCGTGCTCGGCTACGACAGCACGGTGCCGGTCACGATCGACGAGATGCTCATGCTGACCGCGGCGGTGAGGCGCGGACTCACTGCTCCGCTGCTCGTCGGCGATCTGCCGTTCGGATCGTACGAGGCCTCCGACGAGATCGCCATCGCGACCGCGCAGCGCTTCGTCAAAGAGGCCGGCTGCGACCTCGTCAAGATCGAACGTGGTGGCACGACCGTCGACCGGGCGCGTGCGCTCGTGCAGGCGGGGATCCCGGTCGTCGGACATGTCGGGCTCACGCCGCAGACCGCCACCGCGCTCGGTGGATACCGTGCTCAGGGGCGCACCGCCGATGCCGCGCTGACCGTGATCGACGACGCCCTCGCGCTGCAGGCGGCCGGGTGCTCGATGCTCGTGGTCGAGGCGGTGCCCTCCGAGGTGACCGCCGCCCTCGTGCCGCTGCTCGACATCCCGGTGATCGGCATCGGCGCCGGTGCGGATGCCGATGGGCAGGTACTCGTCTTCCACGACCTGCTCGGTCTCTACGACGGCGGGGCGGCCAAGTTCGTGAAGCGCTACGCCGATCTGCGCGCTGCCGCGATCACGGGTGTCGAGGCGTATACGGCCGAGGTGCGCGCTGGCGTCTACCCGGCAACGGAGCACGGGTACCGGATGCCGGAGGGCGAGGCGGCGCGTCTCGCGGAACTGCTCGCCGAACGGTAGATCGCGTGGGGCCACGCGGCTGCTCGTCGTTGCGGCTCTCCTGCACAGCCTCCGAGTTCGACGAGTTGTCGACACCTCGTGCTTCCGGGGCGGGGAGTGCAGTCGGTGGCGCTCTAGCGTTGCGCGGATGAACCTCTCAGAGCATGTGCACGTGACGTGGGCACTTCACGTCGGGTTGTCTGTCGCCGATCGTCCTGAACTCACCCGAGTCATCCGCGTGCCACGCGACGCCCCCTCCTACTGGGTCGTGGAGGCGTACCGCCTCAGTCTCGGGCTCGAACCCGACGTCCCGGAGAGCGAGGAGGAATCCGACCCGCCACCCCTTATCGATCTCCTGCCCTGGCGATGTCGCACGCAGCAGGTGTCGATCCCCGGCGTCGCCGAGTCGGTCGACGTGACGATCACCGGTCCGTTCGAGACCCGTATGGGCGATCCGCGGGTCACCGTCGTCGATGCGGGCCCTGCTGACGAGGATGAGCGGGTTCCGGGGGGCTGGCAGACGCGACGACCGCCGTTCCGGGCGGAACATCTGGAGTTCGAGCTCGCACAGCGCTTCGGACTCGTGCAGCCGCGCCTCGACCCGTCGATGGGGGGAGCGGTCGGCGACGCCCTGCGCGACCCCTCACCGCTGGCGTCGCTGTGCGAGTCGTTGAGTCCGGTGCGTCGACTGGCTCTTCTCGCGCACCTCGAAGACACAGGGCTGATCGACGCCGCACCGCCCGATTCGGTGACGGGTGATTCGGTGATGGCTGGTTCGACGACGGTGGAGACCGTGACGGAGGGGGTGCGGGCGCTGATGGCGCAGATCGGTGCCGACGGGGTCGAGCAGGATACGGCGGACGGATGGCTGCCCCGCACGGTCGCAGCCCGCGCCGTCGAGGCCCTCGGCTGGCCGGACGCGGCGACTTCCGGCCGGCCCGACCCCGCGGAGTCCCTGGTGCTGCTCGCACGTCGCACGAAGGCGGTCCGCCGGTTTCGCGGGCGCGTCGTGGTCACTCACCGCGGGCAGGCACTGGCGAAGGGCGGGCTGGGTGCATTCGCGCGGATCGTCGAGGCCGTACGCGCGATCGGAAGAGAGGCGATGTTCCCCAGCGGGCAGCTGCGCACGGTGACCCTGGCGCTGTTGGCCGTCGCCGATGGCTCGGTCGCGACGTTCGATGAGCTTCCCGAGTTCATCGAACGCGGTGAGGCGGCCGTGGCGGAGGGGCGACGAGGCGGAGCACGGGGTTTCGAATGGTCGCTGCGATCGCGTCAGGAGGATGGCGCGGACCGCCGTTTCGGTCACCGAGACGCGGCGGGGCGGGTGATCGAGATCCTGTGCGCACTCTCATCGCCGGGAGCGTTCGGCTCGATCACTCCAGCGATGCGCGTCGTCGCACGAGCGGCTCTGCGGTGACTCCGCTGGTGGCGGGCAGGGCTGGCGGTGGGCAGGCGCGCCGATGCGGGGTGGTGAAGGAGAGTGCCGGAGTGGGGTGGCGTCAGCGGCGCCGCGCGAGTGCTCGGACCCGACGGACCGCGCGTCCGGCGAAGTCCCTGAGGCGACCGCCCGGCCATTCGCGGCGAAGCTCGACCATGCCGTCATCCCTGGCCGCGAGCGTGCAGGTTCGGCCGGCGAGCAGAGGCGACTTTCCCGCGCGAGCGAGAACCGCCGGGGCCGCGACGAGTGGCGTCTCGAAGGTCCATCCCGCGCGCCGGACCTTCACGGTCAGAGCGCCTCCACGCGATTCGTCGTCCGGGCCGAAGACCTTCACAGGGTCGATCGATACGCGGGCGGCGTCGAGGTTGCGGGGGTGGCGGCCTCCGATGCGGCGCTCGGCACCGGTCTCACCGTCGGTGAGGAAGAGGTCGACCCGATCATTGCGAAGCTCGCGGTCGGCGACGAGAAGGGTCTCCGGAAGGCCGTCGATCGTCGAGACGGGAAGCGAGATCAGGCGCGTCACCTTCTTCTTCTTGGAGACGGAGTTCCGGGGGACGGAGTTCTGGGAGACGGATGCCCGGGGGTCCGGGTCCGGGGATTCCGCCACAGGAACCTCGATGACCGTGGTTTCGAAGACGAAGGCATCATGCCCTTCGCTCGTGAGGGTCACCCGGAGCGTCAGGTGCAGGCCGCCTCCACGAGACCAGCGTGCCTCGGTCACCACCGCGCGACAGGTGATCCCGGCCTCGAACTGCGCAAGGGCCAACAGGTCTTCGCGTCGGCCGGCCCGGAGCAGGCCCGCGCGGATCCGGTGCGGCAGGCCGAGACCGGCATCGACGCCCGGCCCGAACTTCTTCTGCACCAGGGGAGTGACGACGTCGAGCAGGCGGTCGCGGTAGTCGTCGGGGTAGCGGGCCATCTGTCGACCGGAGAGCCGCTTCAGGATCTTGCCTCGGAACCAGTGCCGCAGAAGCCGATCGCGTAGCTTTCCAGGCTCGGTGTGCGCCTCGACGAGGTCGAGCACCGTCTCGAGATGGGGGAAGTACGATTCCGGGTCGATGCGAGAAGAGCTCGCGCTGCCCGGTTCTTTGACCCAGGCGTAGCAGGGTTCGCTCGCGAGGATCGAGATCGTCGACGCGGCGAAGTACGCCTGCATCACGAACAGGTGATCCTCGAGGCGCACCTTTCCTTCGGGGAAGCGGATGCCGTTCGCCCGGAGGAAGGAGGTGCGGAACATCTTGTGCGGGGTGAGCATCTCCAGGAGCGGGTCGGTTCCGAGGACCGCGTCGGGGACGTCGTGGCTGAAGATCCGGCTCGGCAGACGACGGCCGATGCCCACCTCCTTGCCCACGATCACATCGGACGAGTGCTGGTCGGCATAATCGCACAGCTTCTCGAGCGCACCGTCGAACAGGTAGTCGTCCTGGTCGACGAACTGCACATACGTTCCGCGAGCAGCGTCGACGCCGTGGTTGCGAGGCATGCCGGGCCAGCCGGAGTGCTCCAGCGACAGCACCCGCACATGGGGGCGGTCGCGGGCGATGGCTGCCAGACGTGCACCGGTGGGCTCGCCCGAGCCGTCGTCGCACAGGAGCACCTCGAGCGAGGCTGTGCCGATGGTCTGTCGATCGAGCGACGCGATGAGGTCGTCGAACGAGGGCCCGGGCCGGTACACCGGGACGATCACGCTCACGCGGATGTTGTCCGCGGATGCCTTGCTCTTCTCCGGCCGATCACTCTGTGACAAACGTCTCACTCCCCCAAGTCGACAATCCCCCGAGCTAAACACGACTTCCTGTGTGCGTCACCGGGCTTGCGCGACGCCCGGGCGTGTGCGCGGTTCACGCGGCACGAGGAAGGGGGATCGAACGACGGGCTGCCGCGACGGAGAGCCGGAGCTCAGGAGGCGATTCGCTGCGCGCCCGAGTCTGCGGAGCGCGAGCCGACCTCGGTCCACACCGCATCCAACGAGAGGCCCAGCACATCGGCCACTGCCGCGATGGTCGAGAAGGCCGGCGTGGCCACGCGGCCGGACTCGATCTTCCGCAGCGTCTCGGGGGAGATGCCGGCATCCAGTGCGACGCCCAGCATCGATCGTTCACCGCGTGCGCGGCGCAGCAACGCTCCCAGACGCTCGCCGCGTTCGACGTCGGCCGGGCTCAGAGGCATGCGGACCATCATGACGCCCATTCTAATACCGGGATAGTATTACCGGGATAGTTATTGGATCAGCGAAGCCGCATCGAACGACACGGAGGAACACCCCATGATCGAGATCCTGAACGCCGAGGAGCTCGTCCGCGCCAGGGCTGCCGGTGCGCTCGTCGGCGACATCCTGCAGGCGCTGAAGACCCGCGCCGAGGTCGGCGTGAACCTGCTCGACCTCGACCGATGGACCCGCGAGATGATCGAGGAGGCCGGCGCCGTATCCTGCTACGTCGACTACGCGCCGTCGTTCGGGCGGGGCCCCTTCGGGCACTACGTCTGCACGGCTGTGAACGACGCCGTTCTGCACGGCATGCCTCACGACTATCGACTCGCCGACGGCGACCTGCTCACGCTCGACCTGGCCCTCACGCTCCGTGGAGTCTCCGCCGATGCCGCCGTCAGCTTCGTGGTCGGCGATAGCCCCGCAGTCGAAGACCTCGCGATGATCGCGACGACCGAGCGCGCGCTCGCCGCAGCCATCGCCGCCGCACGCCCGGGGGCGCGCATCGGCGACCTCTCGTACGCCATCGGCTCGGTCCTGAGTGCCGAGGGCTACCCGATCAACCTCGAGTTCGGAGGTCACGGCATCGGCTCCACCATGCATCAGGATCCGCACGTCGCGAACGATGGGCGTCCGGGCCGCGGCTACAGGCTCCGCCCGGGGCTCCTGCTCGCCCTCGAGCCCTGGGTGATGGCCGACACCGACGAACTCCGCACGGATGCGGACGGGTGGACTCTGCGCAGTGCGACCGGATGCCGCACGGCCCACAGCGAGCACACGATCGCGATCACCGAGCACGGCGCGGAGATCCTCACCCTCCCCTCGCGCTGACCGGCCGTCGCGCTGACGGGGGCCCGGCCCCTACAGTGGGTGCCATGCGCGACGCGGCGTCTCTCGACTGGACTCAGGTGGATCTCGCGAGCCGTCGCGGCGCCTGGGGTCAGCGCATCACGGCCGGCCTGCTGGTCGCGTCGGGAGTGATCGGCTTCGCTCTGAGCTTCCCCTCACTGTCTGCGTGGTGGTGGGAGCTGGCCCTCCTCGGCTTCGGGTGCCTGCTCATGGTGCTGCTGGGCATCGGGCTCTGGATCAACGCGAGAGTGAACGCGGACGAGACCGTCACGCTGAAGGAGTCGGGGGTCCGTGTCGAGCTGCCGGTCGTCGGGGCGTTCGAGACGACCGACGAAGCTGTGCGGTACCAGCTGCAGCTGCGTCTTCCGGAGCCCGAGCAGGGCCGCGAATACCTGGTGCACGCGTGCGGCGACCGCCGATGCGTCGCCGCCGGGCGTGCAGCGCCGAACGCCGAGCTGCCCGTTCTCATCGATGCGAAGACGAAGACATGGGGTGTCATCCACGGGGTCGACGCATCGGAAACTCCCACCCCACCCTCAGAGTGAACGATATATCGTTGAGTATCGTTCACCACAGCAGGAGGTCATCATGAACAACGCATTCCCCTCCAACCCGTTCGGCGGCAACAGCGGCCCCGGGAGCAACGGCGGACCCGGCGGACTCTTCGGCGGATCCGGCTTCGGCACGGGCCCCGGCGGCCCGGCATCCGCGATCTTCGAAGCCATGGACCAGCTCCGCAAGTCGTTCGAGTCCCGCCCCTCCGGCGGCTCGCGCATGGCCCGCGGCGATGTCCGCGCGGCGGTGCTCTCCCTGCTCGGCGAGAAGCCGATGCACGGTTACCAGATCATCAACGAGATCGCCGAGCGCAGCGGCGGCACCTGGAAGCCGAGCGCCGGTTCCGTGTACCCCACGTTGCAGCTGCTCGCCGATGAAGGACTCATCGAGGCCGAAGAGCAGAACGGTCGAAAGACATACTCCCTCACCGAGGCCGGCCGTGCCGTGTCCGAGGAGAACTCCGAGTCCCCTGCTCCGTGGGAGTCGTCGTCCGGCAAGGACGGGCACCGCGACAGCGCCCGTTTCAACGCTCTGCCGAAGGCGGGCGTCGACCTCGCCGCCGCCGCAGCCCAGGTCGGCCGGAGCGGTTCGCCCGAGCAGGTGCAGCAGACGATCGAGGTCCTCGACGAGGCCCGCCGTAGGCTGTACTCGATCCTCGCGCAGGACTGACCGCGCAGTGCGGCATCGAGCGGGGACCTGCGAAGGAGCCACGCGATGACGGATGCTGCGGCACAGGGCGTTCACCGCGCCAGGTACCGCCGCATCCTGTCGTTCGCGGGCCGGGAATTCCTCAAGATCTGGTGGTTCGAGCTCGTCCTCCCGCGTTTCGGGATGAGCAGGATCGCGGAGCGCACCCGTGGCCAGCGGATGCAGACCTTCGCACGGCGCTTCCATGTGCTCGCGGTCGAGCTCGGCGGGCTCATGATCAAGGTCGGCCAGTTCATGTCGTCGCGCCTCGATGTGCTGCCGCCCGAGATCACGAAGGAACTCGAAGGGCTGCAGGACGAGGTCCCACCCGTGCCCACGCCGGCGATCCGCGCTCTCGCCGAAGCCGAACTGGGCATCCCTCTCGAGCGCGCGTATGCCTGGTTCGATGACACGCCGCTCGCCGCCGCCTCGCTCGGGCAGGTGCACCGCGCCAGGCTCTCGGCCCTCGACGCCGCCGACACCGGTCTCGAAGCGGTCGTGGTCAAGGTGCAGCGGCCGGGTATCGACGAGATCGTCGCTGTCGACCTCGCGGCGCTGCGGCGCGTCGCTCGCTGGTTGACCCGCGTGCGCATCGTCGCCGACCGGGTGGACGCCCCGGCGCTCGTCGAGGAGTTCGCCGAGACCAGCCTCGAGGAGATCGACTACCTGCACGAGGCGGCGAGTGCCGAGCGCTTCCGCGAGAACTTCGCCGACGACCCGCGCGTCGATACCCCGGAGATCGTGTGGGAGCGGTCGACCCGTCGGGTGCTCACGCTGTCGGATGTCACGGCCATCAAGATCAACGACACCGACGCCCTCCGCGCGGCCGGCATCGACCCGGCGGAGGTCGCCGCCGCGTTCGCCGAGGTCATGTTCGACCAGGTGTTCACGCACAGCTTCGTGCACGCCGATCCCCACCCGGGCAACATCTTCGTCACTCCGGCGCCGTCGATCGACGGAGAGCCGGGGCCGGGATTCCGCCTCACGTTCATCGACTTCGGCATGATGGCCGAGATCCCGGCGAGTCTCCGCGACGGGCTGCGCACACTCCTGATCGCGGTCGCCGGGCGTGACAGTCGCGGCCTCGTCGCCGCGGCTCAGGAGATCGGCGTGCTGCTGCCCTCCGCCGACACCGCCGAACTCGAACGGGCTCTGAGCACGCTGTTCGCCCGCTTCGGCGGCATGGGCTTCGCCGAGCTGAGCAAGGTCGATCCGCGCGAGTTCCGCGATTTCGCGGAGGAGTTCGGCGACATGGTGCGCTCGCTCCCGCTGCAGCTCCCCGAGAACATGCTGCTGTTGATCCGTGCCGTCTCGCTGACGTCGGGCATGTGCAGCGGGCTCGATCCCGCCTTCAACGTCTGGGATGCCGCCGAACCCTATGCCGGTCGTCTGCTACGCGACGAGAGCGGGAACATCGTGCAGGCCTTCGCGAACCAGGCGATGGGCACGATGGCCACCACGTGGAATCTGCCCGGCCGCATCGACAAGATCATCACGCGCATCGACGACGGCAATGTCACGTTCGACACCTCCCGACTGGAACGCCGCCTCGATCGGCTCGAGGGCATCGCCCGCCGTATCGCGTCGGGAGTGCTCTTCGCGGCGATGCTCATCGGCGGAGCGCTGCTCGTCCCCTCCGTCGCGCCGTTGGGCATCACCCTGATCTGCGTCTCGGTGCTCCCGCTGCTGCACTCGCTGTTCGCCGGGGTCGGCCGCCGCGGCCCTCGATAGTCAGCGGGGCGCTCGGACGCAGTCCGGGAGGACAGGCGATCACGTCGGATCAGGCGCGTTTCGGCGGATCGGCCTGATTCGACGCGATCGCCTGATCTCCCGCGGTGCAGTCCGCCACGCCCGAGGCCGAGCTGCCTCGCGTTCGAGCACCACGGTCGGACACCTCACGTGACAGGATGGGATGCCATGGAGACCCCTGACGAGAAGCCCGACGAACGCTCCGCAGGACACAATCCTCCGCGCCCCCGCACGGATGCCGTCGGTACGGGAGCGAACCGCCTCCCCGCCAAGGCCACCGAGACGGCACGGAAGATCGTCCGCGACATCGCCGCCGTCCCACCCCGCAGCGTGCACCCGGCGCTCGTGCCCGGTGTCTCGGTCGAGGAGACCGGGCGCACCTATCGCACCGACCCGCTCGTGTTCGGCGTCGCGGTCGCCCTCACCCTCGCCTTCATCGCGTGGGGAGTCTTCGCGGGCGACAACCTCGCCGGCACGACCCGCACCGTGCTCGACTGGGTGGTGGAGTACTTCGGCTTCTTCTTCACGACCATCGCCACGGTCATCCTGGTCTTCATGCTGTTCGTCGGCTTCAGCCGCTACGGACGCATCCCGCTCGGTCGTGACGACGAAGAGCCCGAGTTCTCGATGTTCTCGTGGATCTCGATGCTGTTCGCCGCGGGCATGGGGATCGGTCTCGTCTTCTGGGGCGCCGCAGAGCCGCTGAACTTCTTCGAGAACCCGCCGCCCGGCACCGTCGAGGCGAACACCCTCGACGCGATGCACACGGCCCAGACCCAGGTGCTCTACCACTGGGGCCCGCAGGCATGGGCGTTCTACGCGCTCGTCGGCGGCGCCATCGCGTACGGGGCCTTCCGTCGCGGTCGCACCCCGCTCATCTCCTCGATCTTCGCCCCGCTGCTCGGCGAAGGACGCACGACCGGGCCCCTCGGACGCACGATCGACATCTTCTCGATCATCGTGACGCTGTTCGGCACCGCCGCATCGCTCGGACTCGGCGCCCTGCAGATCGGACACGGTGTCGAGATCGTCAGCGGCGCGGGGCCGCTCGGCAACGGCGTGCTGATCGCGGCGATCGCCGTGCTCACCGCCTGCTTCATCGCCTCCGCCGTGTCGGGCGTCTCGAAGGGCATCCGTGCGCTGTCGAACATCAACGCCGTCGTGGCGCTCCTGCTGGCGTTCTTCGTCTTCTTCGTCGGACCGACCCTCCTCATCCTGAACGTGATCCCCTCGGTGGCCGTGCAGTTCATCGGCGACCTTCCGCAGATGATCGGTCGCTCGGCCTCGCAGGGCGAGGCTGCTCAGACGTTCCTGTCGAGCTGGACGATCTTCTACTGGGCCTGGTGGATCTCGTGGTCGCCCTTCGTGGGCATGTTCATCGCAAAGATCTCGCGCGGACGCACACTGCGCCAGTTCGTTTCGGTCGTCATCGTGGTCCCGTCCGCCATCTCGCTCGTCTGGTTCGCGATCTTCGGAACCACGGCGATCCAGCAGCAGATGGGCGGAGCGAACCTCACGGTCGATCCGCCGGAAGAGGTGCTGTTCGGCGTGCTCGAGAACCTCCCGTTCTCGATGATCACCAGCGTCGTGCTCATCCTGCTGATCGCGATCTTCTTCGTCACCGGGGCGGACTCCGCGTCGCTCGTGATGGGCACCCTTTCGCAGCAGGGGAGGCCGGAGCCGGCGCGTTGGGTCGCAGTGGTCTGGGGTGTGCTGGTGGGTGTGATCGCCGCCGTGCTGCTCGTGACCGGCGAGGAGGGGAGCGGTCTGAAGTCTCTGCAGAACGTGACCATCATCGCCGCGCTGCCGTTCGCGATCATCATGGCCTTCATGATGGTCGCGTTCATGAAGGACCTGCGGCGTGATCCTCTGATCCTGCGCGAGCGCTACGCCAAGGCCGCGGTGCGGCACAGCGTCATGGCGGGACTCGAGGAGTACGGCGACGACTTCGCGCTGGTGCCCGTCGCGTACGACCACTCCGAGGACGATCTCGACTGGATCGACGAGTCCACCGTCGACGATTCGCTCGCCGAGGTGTACGAGGCCGCGACCGAGGCCATCGACATCATCCCGCCGGCCGAGGTGGATGCGGTCGTCGACGCGGCGCTGGAGGACGGCCCCGTCTCTCCGGATGCCGCGGTCGATCCGGAGCAGCGTCGCGCGGACTGAAGCGGAGCGGCGCGGAGATCAGGCGATCACGCCGGACCAGGCACCTTCTCCGAGGGTCGGCCGGAATCGGCGGGGTCGCCGGTCGCCGCGACGGATGCCTGCGCCTCTTTCGCCTCTTCGGCAGCGGCCGTGATGCGTGCGGCCATGCCGGCGAAGATGGCGCCGTGGAACGGCAGGACGGCGAGCCAGTACAGCCGACCCGTCAGGCCGCGGGGGAAGAAGATCGCGCGCTGCTCGTAGCGGGCGCCTTCGTCGTCGGGCACGGCACGCAACTCCAGCCACGCCTCGCCCGGCACCTTCATCTCGGCGCGCAGGCGCAGGAGCGATCCGGCATCCGTCGTCTCGACGGCCTCGACGCGCCAGAAGTCGATCGCGTCACCCACGCGGGCGGCGGTGCGGCTCCGGCGTCCGCGGCTGAGGCCCACGCCGCCGACGATGCGGTCCATCCATCCCCGCACCGCCCACAGCAGCGGTGAGGAGTACCAGCCGTTCTCGCCGCCGATGCCGAGGATCACGCGCCACAGCTCCGCCGGGGAGGCGCTCGTGGTGACCGAGCGGGAGTCGGTGAAGACCGTGCGTCCGGCCCATTCCGGATCGCTCGGCAGGGGGTCGCTGGGCGCGCCGGAGACCTCGGAGTCCTGCCAGCTCGTCTCGATCGTGTCTCCCCGGACTCGACCGAGCGCCAGATCGACCGCGCGGCGGTAGGGAGTCAGCCCGCCTGCCGGGCGGGGGATGAGCTCGTCGACCTCGTGGTCCTTCATGATGCACTCGTTCTGCAGTGACGCGACGAGCGGGCGGGCGATCGACCGCGGCACCGGGGTCACCAGATTCACCCAGTGCGATGCGAGGCCGGGGGTCAGCACCGGGAGGGGTGCGATCGCACGCTGCCGGAGCCCGGCCTCGACCGCATAGCCGTTCATCATCTGTCCGTAGCGCAGCACATCGGGGCCTCCGATGTCGACCGCGCGATTCACGTCGGTGTCGACCCGCGCCGCCCCGAGCAGGTAGTGCAGCACGTCGCGCACAGCGATCGGCTGGATGCGGTTGCGCACCCACTTCGGCGCGGGCATATACGGCAGCACGTCGGTGAGATGACGGATCATCTCGAAGGACGCCGAGCCCGATCCGATAACGACGCCCGCTTGCAGCACGAGCGTCGGCACGCCGGATCGCAGGAAGATCTCGCCCACGTGCACGCGCGAGCGCAGGTGCGGTGAGAGCTTCGCGTCGTCCGGATGCAGGCCGCCGAGGTAGACGATCCGGCGCACGCCCGCGCGGGCCGCCGCCTCGGCGACCGTCGTCGCGGCTCGCTCGTCGCTCTCCTCGAAGCCCTTGCCCGCAGACATCGAGTGGATCAGGTAGTACACGACGTCGACGTCGTCCATGGCCGTGGCGACGGCGTCCGCGTCATCCGCCGACCCCTCGACGATCTCGCAGTCCGGACCCCAGGGGAAGGATGCCGCCCGCGCCGCATCCCGTACCAGCGCGCGCACGCGGTATCCGGCGTTCAGCAGGCGCGGGGTCAGCCGCCCTCCGATGTATCCGGTCGCACCGAGGACGAGGGCGCGCGGCGCGGAGCCGTCGTCGCGGGGGATGGCGCGCAGCGTCTCTTCGCGACCGGTGGGCTGGGTGAGTTCGGGCATGTCCTGAGCGTAGGCCGGGCGTCCGACGCGCGGAAAGGGGTTGCGGGGTGCGGCGGCCGTCTGTAGGAGGGCAGCGCGCAGGCGGCCGTCGGCGTCCGTGGAGCCGGGTGCGGATTCCGTGTGGGCAGAGCCCCTCGTCGCCCCGTACGATCGTAGACATGGCTTCAATCGAATCGATTCGACGATCCGTGCCGGATCAGGCGTCCCGGCGCGCCCGCATCGCCGTCTCCGCGCTGTTCCTCACGAACGGGGCCCTGTTCGCGAACATCCTGCCGCGTTACCCGGAGATCAAGTCCGCGCTCGGGTTGGACAACCTCGGCTACGGCTTCGCGATCGCCGCCTTCCCTGCCGGCGCCATCGCTGCCGGGCTCTTCGCGGCGGTGCTGATCCGGCGCTTCGGGTCGTCGCGCATCGCCGTCATCGGCACCGTGCTCACGAGCCTCGGGTTGCTGTCGGCGGCTCTCGCGCCGTCCGGGGTGCTGTTCGCCGTCGCGCTCTTCCTCGGTGGAGCATCCGACGCCATCACCGACGTCGCGCAGAACGCCCATGGCCTGCGGGTGCAGCGGCGCTACGGGCGCTCGATCATCAACGGCTTCCACGCGATCTGGTCGATCGGTGCGGTCCTGGGCGGCGCGATGGCCGCAGTCGCGATCGCGTTGCAGCTGCCGCTCGGTGTGCACCTGGGCATCTCCACGGTCGTCTTCGCCACGGTCGCTCTCGTCGCCCTGCGGTTCTGCCTCCCTGGCCGTGACGACGAGGTCGCCGATGAGGCGGCAGTGGAGCCCGTCGACCTCGCTGGTGCGGTGCGCCGCGGCGTGACCCCGCGCACCGTGATCGCGATCATCGCGCTGACCCTCATCGCGATGGCGGGTGCCGTCGCCGAGGATGCGGGGAACTCGTGGGCGACGCTGTACCTCGCCGATTCGCTCGGGGCTGCCGCGGCGATCGCGCCGCTCGGCTTCATCGCCCTGGTCGGCGCGCAGTTCGTCGGCCGGATCATCGGCGATCCGCTCACGGATCGCTTCGGGCAGCGGTGGGTCGCCAGGGTCGGCGGTCTCATCGCCGCGGCCGGCATGACGCTTGCGCTCGCGTTCCCCACCGTGCCCGGTACGATCCTGGGTTTCGCTGCCGTCGGATTCGGCATCGCCACTCTGATCCCCGCGGCCATGCATGCCGCGGACGAGCTGCCGGGGCTGCGGCCCGGCGTGGGGCTCACGGTCGTCTCGTGGCTGCTGCGCCTCGGTTTCCTGCTGTCCCCGCCGTTCGTGGGATACATCGCCGAGAACGAGAGCCTGCGCGCCGGGCTCCTCGTCGCCCCGGTCGCCGCTCTCGTCGCCGTGTTGCTGGCGGGGTTCCTGGAGAAGCGCCGACCGCGCAGCTGACCTCCGTCTCTGAGATGCGGGTGTCGTTTGGATGTCGGGAGGGCGGGTGCAGGGTGTTCTCGCAGCGATTCGTCCTGCATTCGGGAACACTCCCGCCGCCTGGTGCGGCTGGGGATCTTGCGTGCAACCCGAGGGTTGCACAAGAGGATCGCATGTGCAACTCTAGAGTTGCAGCTGGCTGATCGGCCGGCGAAGCATGCAGGTGACCACGAAAGGACCCATCATGGTGAACATGACCCACAACGAGGCATCCGTCGTCGATGAGGAGACCTTCTCCGTTCGGCGGAGCATCCAGATCGCAGCCCCCGTCGACAAGGTGTGGCGAGCGGTGGCCGAGCCTGAGCACATCTCCCGCTGGTTCGGGCGCACCGCGCTGGAGGGTGCGGGCGTCGGAGCCACCGGCACGATGACCTTCCCCGACTACGACGTGATCCCTTTGCGCGTGGAGGAGTACGACGAACCGCGACGCATCACCTACCGCTGGAACAACGACGATGCGCTCGGGAAGCTGCCGGAGAGCATCGACGAGTCGACCTCGACCGTGTTCACCTTCACCCTCGAAGAGGCCGACGGCGGCACCAGGCTCACGGTCGTGGAGAGCGGATTCGAGCGCACGTCGGATCCGCTCTCGAACCTCGAGTCCCACCGCACCGGCTGGGACCTGGAGCTCGACAAGATGGTCGCACTTGTGGAAGGCGAAGCGTGACCACGGAGACTCTGCTGCCCATGTTCGCGGCGCTCGCGGACGAGACGCGCTGGAGCATCCTGACGGCTCTCGGCGAGGGCGATGCGTCGGCATCCGCCCTCGCCGGGCGCCTTCCGGTGTCTCGGCAGGCGATCGCGAAGCACCTCGCCGTCCTGCAGGAGGTGGGTCTCGTCGAGCCGGTGCCGGTGGGGCGCGAGGTGCGTTTCCGTGTGGTCGGCGCCGAGCTCTCCGCCACGGCCGCGAGGCTCGATGTGATCGGGCGCGAGTGGGACCGCCGCCTCGCCGCGATCAAGCAGATCGCAGAGGGGCTGTAGGGCGTCATTCCGCGGCTTCGGAGCCTTCCTGGTCGCGGATCACGTCGCGAAGCTCCTGGTCGAGGTCGGACGCCTCCTCGATCGCGGCCGTCATCCCGGCGAGGAACCGGGTGACCACGGCACGTTCCTGATCGGAGAGCTCGTCGACGAGGGTCAGCATGCGGCGATGCATCGCGCCGAGGGTGGCGCGCACCTCTTCGTCGCTGCTCACCGTCGGGACCACGACGCCCGCGCGGCGATCGGTGGGGTGCGCCTCTCGGCGGACGTGGCCGCCCTTCTCCAGGCGGTCGATGAGCGTGGTCGTCGATGCGGTCGAGATGTTGAGCATCCTGGCGATGTCGATCGGTCGGACGATCCGCCCGGCGCGCTGTTCCCTGAGCAGGAATCGCAGCGCCATGAGGTCGGTCTCGTTCATGCCCATCGAGGAGCGAGTGCGTGCGCGCATGGCGGTCTCGGCTGCGCGGTAGCGTCGCAGCATGTTGAGCACGTCGACGGTGCTGGCGCTCTCTCCGTCCGGGTACCAGTAGCCCGAACGTGCGTACTCCTGGGAGTCGTTCATCAGGCGACCACCTCTCCGCCGTCTGCGCTGAGCGCCGTCTCGCGTTCGAGCATCTCGACAGCCCCTGTTGCGACCTCGGCGGGGACGACGAGCAGGAACCCGCCCGTGATCGCATCGTTCTCCGCGGTGATGATGCGCGCGATCCGCTCGCGACCGGCTGTGGGGAACTGCTGGTGCAGCTGGTCGAGCAGGTCGGCGTAGCGGACGTATCTCTCATCCTTGAGGTCTATTGGATCGACCATGACGTCCCTTCTCGTCGTGATTCCATCCTCTCACCGTCGGAAGCGCCTGATGATCGCCCATTTTGCTAGACAGTCCAGTAATCAGCTCGTCGAGGTAACATGGGGCGGCGGAGATGGGGAGTGGTGACATGGGGCAGAGGCTGGAGATCGCGACACCGGAACTCGCGCGGGAGGTGGATGCGCTTCGCCGTGCCGACGCGCGGCTCGGGCGCCGGCTCGCTGCGGGGCGCCAGCCGAACGAGACCGATCGTGCCGCCATGCGTCTGATCGCGGAAGCGCCCGCCGATCGTCCGGTGACGCCGCGGGACCTGGCCGGGCATCTGGGCGTGAGCACCGCCGCCGTCACATCGGTGCTCCGTCGACTCGCGGAAAGGGGTCAGGTGGTCGTCTCCACCCATCCCCAGGACGCGCGTTCGAAGATCGTGCGCCCGTCGTTGCGTGACCTGCATTCTCCCGCCGACGAGATCTCGCGGCGGGTCGAGGGGATCGAGAGCGAGTTCACACCCGACCAGCTCGCGGTGATCTCACGGTTCCTGCGACGTCTCACCGAGGAGATCTCGGACCTGACCTGAGCCGACTTCCAATTAGCTAGCTAAACTAGTAATCTATTTTCCGAGAGATAAATCGGAGGAGGAGTCATGGGTCAGCTCAGCTATGCCGGAGAGTCGCAGACGTTCGAGGTCGACGACGAGGTGCTCTCTCACCTCCGTCTCGTGGCGGTCACCAAGCTTCGCCGCGGCGAGTCGTTCCCGCTCACGCTGCGTGTGTCGGACTCGCGCACCGAGACGCTGTGGATGCACGCCTCGATCCCGGTCCGCTTCACGATCGACGCCGACGTGGAGTTGCAGCGGCCGGTGCTGGTCAAGATGATGGCGGCGGCGAGCGGCGCCGGGGGCCTCGACCTCACCGACATCGACTTCACGCCGCTGAGCTCCTCCGCGAGGGTGATGCACGCCGTCGCCTGACGACAAGCTCGCCTCCCTCGCCGATGCACTCCTGGGCAAAGCAGTGCAGCTCGCGGGCGGGGAGGTGCGCGGCCACGCAACCGGGGGGGTTCGCGTCGCCGCTTCTGACGCTCGGCCATCGAGAATCGGGTCCCGATGGCCGAGCGTCGATTCTGTCAGAGCGCGGTGTATCCGCCGTCGACGAGGTGGTAGCTGCCGGTGATGAAGCTCGCCGCATCGCTGGCGAGGAAGGCGATGAGGTTCGCGACCTCGTCGGCCTGGCCCAGGCGTCCGATCGGGTGCTTGCTCACGAGGAAGTCCTTCGCCTCGTCGCCCATGTTCGCGAGCAGCGGGGTGTCGATGAAACCGGGACCCACGGAGTTCACACGCACGCCCTTGGCGGAGTACTCGAGCGCCGCCGACTTGGTCATGCCGACCACGCCGTGCTTGGCGGTGACGTAGGCGGGGGAGCCGGCGAAGCCGACGCTGCCGAGGATCGAGGCGATGTTCACGACCGAGCCGCCGCCGTTCGCGAGGATCGAGGGGATCTGTGCCTTCATGTTGCGGAAGACCGCGTTGAGGTTGATCGCGATGACCTTGTCCCACGCCTCGTCCTCGTACTCGGCCGTCGGAGCGCTGGCGCCGCCGATGCCCGCGTTGTTGACGCCGATGCGCAACGGGGCGAGCGAGTTGGCGAGTTCGATGGAAGAAGCGATCCAGGCCGCATCCGTCGCATCGCCGACTGAGGCCTCTGCCGTGCCGCCGGCCGCGCGGATCTCTTCGACGACCGCGTTCGCATGCTCCGCGTTCAGGTCGTTCACGACGACGGATGCGCCGTTCTTCGCCAGCAGTAGGGCGGTCGAGCGTCCGATTCCACTGCCTGCTCCCGTCACGATCGCCGAGCGGTTCGAGACGTCGTACTGAGCCACGAGTGACTCCACTTCCGGGCGGGCGCGGTGCCGGGAGATCTTCTCGGACGGTCCGTCCTTCACTCCAGCCTACGCCTGAAAATGTGGGGTGGATTCACGTGAATGGACATACGTCTGTCCCCCGAGGTGACGTCGGTCTGTCCACCGAAGAGGGGACAGACAGAAGGCGCGCGACCTATTTACGGTTGTTGAACGCAGGCCAAATTGATGGAGTAAATCTCCGCATGGCACCTGCGGGAAAGTGCGAGTCAGAGTGGCTCGTCGCCGTTCATGGGGGAAATTCTTGACCAGCCCACACTCTTCCGCGACTCAGCGGGGGACGGATCACGTGGCCGCTGGCCTCTCGCCACTTGCGATCGTCGTCGTCGGGGAAGAGGCCGGAACATCGTTGCGCATGCTTGAGAGAGCTGTGCCGAGCCTGGCGCTCACCGTGCTCGGACGCGTCGATAGGGAGGTTCTGTCTGACGCATCCACCAGAGCGCATTTCGTCCTCGGCGTCGGCGACGTGCAACAGCTCGGCTCCGCGCGAGAACTGTGCGATGCCGTCGTCGAGAAGAGCGAGGACGTGTCGCGCTTCAGCGAGCGAGCGAGGGAGTTCGATCGACGTCGGATCGCGCATCTGCTGCCGCCCGACATGGCGCCCGTCATCGAGCCGTGGTCACCTCTCTGGGCGGAGACGGCCACGAGGGTCGGTGCGCGGGTTCTCGCCGCGTTCGACGGGCGACCGGCGAGCGTCGATCACATCGGTTCGACGTCAGTCCCGGGGTTGCCGGCCAAGGAGATCATCGATCTGCAGGTCGCGGTGGCCCACCTGGTGGACTGCGACTCTGTGGACACGCGCTTGAGGGACGCAGGATTCGTGAATGTTCAGGCGGTCGTTCCGGACGCGCCCGGAGTTCGCAGCGATAACGCCCGTGGAGACGGATGGACTGATGCGGACGGGGCGAAACGTATTTACGCGAGTGCCGACGCAGGGCAGAGGGTCATCGTGCACGTTCGCAAGGCCGGCGCAGCGAACTGGAGGTACGCCCTCCTCTTCCGAGACTGGCTGCGTGCGAGTCCCCGGCCATGTGAGGAGTATGCCGCGCTGAAGACGAAGCTCGCCGCTGCTCATGGGGCCGACGCCCATTTCGACGACTACGCCCGCGCGAAGGACCACTGGTTCGACCGTGCGCACGCCGACATGGAGGAGTGGGCTCAGTCGACGGGGTGGAGTCCTGCATCCCTTGCGGAGGTTGAGCGGTGAGTCGTGAGCGGTTCGCCGGGCTGAACATCCTCGTCGTGGGCGGCACGTCGGACATCGGCGCTGCTTGTGCGGTGATCGCTCGCGCAGAGGGGGGTCGCGTCATGGCCACCAGCCGCAATCCGCGAGGTGACGGCGATGTCGTGCAACAGGCCTCGTTCAACGCTCCTCACGTGATCGACCTCGACCTCGACCTTGCCGACGCTGCGGACATCGCCGCCTTCCCCGATCGGTTGCGCACTCACGCGACGCACCTCGATGTCCTGATCATCGCGAGTGGACGTACGGCCGTCGACACGGCAACCGCCGCTGATTCGTTCGACTCGCTCATGTCAGTGAACGCGAAGGGCCCATATCTGCTCATCGAGGCGCTCCGGCCTCTCATGCGTCGAGGAGGAAGCGTGATCTGCGTATCCAGTGCGGTGGCGAGGCGAAGGGGCGTGGGAATGACGGCGTACGCTGCATCGAAAGCCGCACTCGAGGCGATCGTGCGAACACTCGGACTCGAGTTCACCGTCGACGGCGTCAGGGTGAACGCCGTCGCGCCGGGGCCTACTGCCACGTCGGGGCTGATGCGTCCCCTGCACGACGATGACGATCCGCAGCTCAGAGCGGCACGCATCGCGTCATCTCTCCCGCTCGGCAGGTTGGGCCAGCCGAGCGAAGTGGCTCACACCGTGATGTTCCTGGCGAGCGCGGAAGCGAGCAACATCAACGCGCTTACTGTCCTCGTCGATGGCGGATGGGACGCGGCGTGATGGGTTCGGCCCAGCTGAACATCGCTATCTGCCTGGACGAGAACTATCTCGACCCGGCGCGGACGCTTCTCGAGTCTCTGAGGGCGCATCACGGGGCCCACAGACTCGTCATCTGGATGCTCCACGATGGTCTGAGCCAGGGGTCGATCGATGCTGTTGCCGCTCAGTGCGCGGGGTGGGCGAGCGTGCGGTCGGTGCCGGTCGATTTCGATCTCGCGCCCTACTTCGGCGCAGGAGACGACTGGCTGCCGTATCAGAACAAGAGCGTGTTGTTTCGCATCCTGCTCCCGGAACAACTCCGCGCGCACGGGATCCGACGCATCCTCTACCTCGACTGCGACATCATCTGCGTCGGCTCGCTGGAGCCCCTTGTCAGTGCCGACCTGCAGGGAGCAACCGTTGGGGCTGTTTCCGACGCGTTCACGCCGCGCCTCTCGAGCGGGGGTGGAATTCCCGGTCACGTCGTGACGAGAGATGCAGAGTACTTCAACTCCGGCGTTCTGCTGATCGACGTCGAAGCCTGGCACGAACGCAAGACCGAGCAGCGTTGTCTCGAATACCTCCGGTCTGTTCGAGGTGCCCAGCGCTTCTACGATCAGGACGCGTTGAACGTGGCATGCGAAGGGCAGTGGCATCGGTTGAGTGACCGATTCAACACGATGATCACGGATCCGTTCGAGGGAGACCTGGGATCAGCACTCCGGACGGCCCGGCTGCTGCACTTCGTGGGCCCGCACAAGCCTTGGCACGACGACTACTTCCCCGGCAACCGCCGTACCGCCTATGAGCTGTATCGCCACGCGTGGCGCACGCGGGAGGTGCAGGGATGAACCCGGCACCGCTGCTTCTGCGTGACCTCATTCCCGATCTGCTCCGCGAGGAGCGAGCGGGGGCGCTCACGCTATTTCTCGTCGACGGCCTGGGGGAGCTTCAGCTTCAGCGACACGCGGAGCACGCGCCTGTACTCGCGCATCAGGGCACCTCTCGCGAGGTCCGCTCCGTCGAGTACCCGTCGTCTACGCCCGCCTCGGTGGTGTCGTTGCTGACGTCGAGCCCCTCGACCCGGCACGGCGTGATCGGTTGCGAATATCCCGTTGGGGTCGACGGACCGCTTTTTAACCCTCTCCTCAGCACAGCGGAATCGTATGGCCAGGGGACTCTGGACGCCACCACCATCTTCGAACGGTTGCGCGCGGAAGGAGTCGAGTGCCGGTATCTCGTCCCGCAGGAGTACACGGGCTCGGGGTTCACGCAGATGACCAGCGCGGGTGCGCTCGTTCAGGGATACGCATCCGAGGTGCAACTGCTCGATCACCTCGAGACGGCGTTCGGGTTCACCTACGTCTACGTCCCTCACATCGACCGAGCAGGACATCTGAGCGGAGTCGGGTCCGTTGAATGGCTCTCAGCGCTGGCACTGGTCGACGCACTCCTCGGAGAGGTCACAGCCCTCAGCAAAAGACAGGGCCGTGAGCTGTATGTGACGAGCGACCACGGCATGGTCTCTGTCGCTGTCGATTCCCCTTCCCGTCACGACTTGCGGGATTCGCCAGAACTCGCGCAGGGTGTCCGGAGCATGGGCGGCGATCCCAGGGCGCCCCTCCTGTACTGCGAGGCGGGGGCTGCCGGCGACGTTCGTGCCCGCTGGACTGCTCGTTTCGGAGCGGATGCGGTGTGTGGGGCCGATGAGGCCGTGAAGCGCGGGTGGGTAGCCGGGCCGATCGATGCCGTGCGCGATCGCATCGGTGACCTGGTCGTGGCGCTGCCTCCCGACACTGTCGTCTTCGATTCCCGACTCATGGAACGGCCCACCTCGAACCGGGGTTTCCACGGCGGTCTCACGCCCGAAGAGGTGCTTGTGCCGGTGATCCATCTAACCAGGGGAGAACGATGAAGACGACGGTCATCTACGCAACATTCGATGGAGTCACCACGATGCAGCATGGGATCGGTACTCAGGCGCGCGCGTTCGTCAGCGCTCTCGCCGAGATCGAGCTGGCTGGGGAGATCGAGGTCACCGTCGCGTATCCGGAACCCCTCTCCGACTGCGTCGGCTATGTGCGGAGCGCGGACGTCCACGCCGCGACGGTGGAGGCCTGCCGGGCGGCCGGAGTCGGTCTGACACCGCTGCGGTTCGAGAACGCGCGGCTCTGGCAGCAGGGTGCGTGGTTGGAAATCTGTACTTCCCTGGTTCGAGTGATCGGCGAGCTTCGGGAGCAAGGTCGGCGTGTCGTCGTGCTGGCGGTAGATGCGGTTTTCACGCCCTTGTCGACCTTGACTGCAGCCGCCTTCGGACGAGACGAACAGCTCGACCTGGTTCACGTCCTGTACTCCTCGGCTCGCGTCGAGGGGGCGAAGCGCGACCCGATGAGGGAAGCCTGGGAGCAGATCGCTATCACTTCGGTGAACGACCGCGAGGGCAACCACATCGCCGGTATCGGTTCTTCCTTCACCGCGCATCTCCGTGACGCGTACGGGCTCCTCGCCGACCCGATCCCGTTCAGGCAGTCCGTCGCGCTCAGTGATCCAGAACTTGCGCCCTTGGACACGGAGTCTGCGTCTGGAATCCTCCAGCGGGCGCACATACCGCAGGAAAGACCACTTGTGGTCGCGGCAGCGCGATCAGATCCGATCAAGGGCCTTCAGGACATGGCCGATGCGCTCCATCTGGTCGATTCGGACGTGCTCTTCGTCGTGATCGCTGTTCCCTATCACGAGGAAGATCCTCATCTCGCAGCCCTCGCGTCGAAGCTTGAGGCATCCGGGCGCGACTACGTCCTGATCAGCCATTTCGACCGCGCCCTGCTACGGGCTCTCTCCTCGACGGCATTGACGAAAGCGCTGGTCGTCCCCTCCCGCGGCGAGCCCGTGGGAATGGCGCCGCAGGAGGTCGCGCTTTGGGCGCACCGCTTCGGCCCTGTTGTCGTCGCTTCTGACTGCGACGGGCTTGCGGAGCAGATCGACCATGGCGCCGACGGATTCCTCTTCGCCCCTGGCGACGCCGAAGCGATGGCCGCGGCTATCGACCTCGCGGTCACGCTCGATGAGGAGCATCACAGCAGGATGCGGCGACAACTGGCGCAACGCGTAGCGCGCGAACGCGACTTCGTCGAGAACTTGAGCGGTCTCTTCGAGGCCCTCGATATCCGTGGGCGACGACGCTCACCCCGAGAAGATGAGGAGACAATTCGATGACATCGATGACCCAGCTGTCCTTTGCGGAGGCCTGCAATGAGGTGGTTGAGATTTCTGATCCCACGAACTTGAGGGACGCTGAGAAGCACACACTGGAAGATCTCTTCCTCGAGCATGGCATCGCCGTCTTCCGGGGGCCGTTGAGCGATGCAGCGACCGTGATCCACGGGCTTCGGGATGCACTCGACCTGGGAGACCCCTTCTCGCCGCCACTCTATTCAGGTACGGCAGCCGTTCGTGCCGATGGGCTCAGCCAGCTGAACGTCGACTCCGCCTCTGCAGCAGGGGGCGCGCATCCGTCCTTCGGCACGACGGACGGACAGAGGCTTCACACCGACGGCACGTTGCAACCCATCGGGCTCATCCGAACCACGATCCTCTATTGCGAGCAGGCGGCGGCCGACGGAGGTGGAACCTACTTCTTCAACTCCAACGGGGTCTTCTCGCGGCTTCGTCGTGAGGATCCCGACGCTGCCGAGCAGCTTTCGCGTGAGGGCGTCCTCCGACGGATCAGCAACATCGGCGATGATCGCCACATCGCCGACGGCCCGGCGTTCGCGGATTCGGATGAAGCAGGCCTGCAGACCAGGTTTGCGCTCAGCTCCACGGACTACTGGAACATCCCGGACGGTGAGGACGGCCGTGCGCTGCTTCGCGGCCTCTCGTTCCTGCTCGAGGCTCAAACGGAAGGGTCCCCCGACTTCGTCGAGCTCAACTTCGAGCCAGGGATGGGTGTGCTCTTCGCCAACGATCGCCTCTCTCACGGGCGCCGATCGTTCGTCAATCACGCGGGTGCGCCCCGAAGCGTACAGCGGGGGTTGTACACCCGCGTCCCGAAAAGGAGAGCCCGAGCGTGACGTATCACCGGATAGCTGAGATTCCTGACGGGTTCGACTCACCTTTCGCGTACTCGTCGCTGAGCCATGTTCTCTCCCTCTGGCTGTGCGACGCGGACAAGGTGGAGGCGTCGCAGCGGCCCGCGCTCGACGACTTCACCCTCGTCGGGAATCAGCGTCACGCGCTTGTCGCCGTGTCGTACCAGTCGTACCTCGCCGACTACGGGCGCGCTTCTCTCATCTCCCATGAACTGGAGATCGGGCCGGTTGTGGTGCCTCCGGGCTTCGAACCGCCCACGATGGAGGACTTCCTTTCCGGGGCGGACCAGAGGGGCCTCGTCGGGATCTGGCCTTCCGCGGTCTACTGCGATTGCGAGCCTGCGATCGCGGCGGGTCGTGCCATCTACGGGGAACCGAAGTTCCCCGCAGATTTCATGATCGACGTCCCCGCTCCCAACGCGGAAGGCTCGCGATGGCAGGTGGGCGCTACGTCAGAGAACAGTCGTTGCGACCTGGCGATCGAACTCGACGGCGCGTCGGCGTCCCGGCCGGGGCAGCCGATCATCAATTACGGGCGACGAGAGTCCGGCGAGGTCGTCTCGAGTCGTTGGGACATCTTCGTGGGTGGTCGCTGGTGGGACCAGGGGTCGATCTCCGTGGCGCAGTGGGCGGAAACGCTCTCCGAGGGTGGAACGGCGCGACACCCTGAGCTCTCGGGAGGGCAATGCATCCAGGTTCGCGAGCACAGGTCGCCGGTGGTCGCGCAGAGAAGCCGGCCGTTCTTCACGGCAACTTCATGAGGCGCAAGCCTGCGCGAGTCGTGGGTGCAGCCCTTGCGCTGGACAATGTCGGGACGGGGCTCTACCTTCCCGTGGCGGCGCTCTTCCTCATCCAGATCCGGAATCTATCGGTCGCGGATGCCGGAATCGTGCTGGGGGTCGGAACGGCAGTCGGTCTTGCCGTTCCGGCCCTGGCCGGGGTGCTCGTGGATCGGGTCGGCGCCAGGTACGTGCTCTCGGTCGGGCAGGCGTTGCAAGCCGGGGCGATGGCGGGGTACCTGGCCTTGCCGGGGTGGGGAGGCGCTTTGGTGGCGAGCGCGGTCTACGCTGCCGGGACTCAGCTCTTCTACGGCTCGCTCTTCGCGCTCCTGTCGGGCTTGAAGAAGTCTCAGGGCTCGCTCGACAAGAGCTTCGCTGCAATGGACATGCTACGGGCGGCCGCGTTCGGCGGCGGTGCGCTTCTCGGCGCGGGGTTTCTCGCTTTCGGGGGCACGTCGACCGGTTGGTTGCTCGTCGGCAACATGATTCTCTCGGCGTCGGCAGCGCTGATGATTCTGGCCGTTCCGATACCAGGAGCGAATACGGATGCGCGGTCGACGGCCGGGACGCAGGTGCTTCGAGACCGTCCGTTCATGGGACTGATTCTGCTCTGCTTTCTCGTCTCGGTTATCGGTGACTTCTTTCCGCTCGCGTTCCCCGTCGTCGCTGTCGAACAGCTATCCGCTCCGACATGGCTACCGAGCCTGTGTCTGGCGATTCTCACCATTACGGGCAGCACGCTGACATTGTCCGCCGTCCATCTGACGAGGCGTCGCAGCCGGGCTTTCGCTGTGGCGCTCGGCCTCGGAGTGCTGATCGGATGGGTGGGCCTTTCGGTTACGGCTTACTTCGTGTCTTCCGATTACGTCATTCCTCTGTTGCTGACCTCGACCCTCGTGTTCGCTGCCGGCTCCGTTCTCGTCGGAACACGACTGCACGCCGCTGCGCGTGATGCGGCTCCTTCTCAGTCCGTAGGGAGGTATCTCGCCGCGTTCCAGTATGCGTTCAGCCTGGCGGGCCTCACCGCACCTCTTCTGTTGGCGGCGTTCGATATCGGCTATTGGCTGCCATGGTCCCTGCTGGCACTCGCCGCAATAGGAGCTCTGGGACTTCTGCGGCCACTGGGTCGCGTCCTGCCACCTGGCGTGCTCGACGCCGATGTGCGCGGAGCGCAGCGTGCTCTCTCAGATCGAACGGCCAAGGAGGAAACACAATGAAGTATGAACAGCTCGGAAGAAGCGGCTTGCAGGCCTCGCGTCTCGTGCTGGGGACGATGAATTTCGGGACCCACGCGGATGAGCGGGATTCCTTCGAGATCATGGATCGCGCCATCGAAGCGGGGTTCAACTTCTTCGACACGGCAGATGTCTACGGCGGTGCCGCGCATCCGGGACTCACCGAGGAGATCGTGGGTCGTTGGTTGCAGAAGTCCGGTCATCGGGATCGTGTGATTCTCGCGACCAAAGTCTTCGGCAGAATGTCGCCGGACATCAACGACAGGGGTCTCTCGGCGTTCCACATCCGTCGCGCGGTCGAGGCGTCCCTTCGGCGGCTCGGCACGGACCATATCGATCTGTATCAGATGCACCACATCGACCGCAGTGCTCCGTTCGAGGAGATCTGGCAGGCGTTCGATACCCTCATCGGACAGGGCAAGATCACCTACATCGGATCGTCGAACTTTGCGGGTTGGCATATCGCGAGTGCGGCAGAGGCCGCCCGAGAGCGACACATGCTGGGGCCGATCTCGGAGCAATCTCACTACAACCTGCTGACCCGGGCGGTCGAATCGGAAGTCCTTCCGGCGGCACAGCACTATGGGGTCGGAGTCATCGCGTGGTCACCGCTCGCGGGCGGAGCGCTCGCGGGTGGCGACGGAGTTCGGCGCCGGGAGGCGACCGGCGAGAGCGAGCCTCTCGCCCATGCTTTGCGGCAGTGGTTCGAGTTCTGTCGGGCGCTGGGGCGGGAGCCGGGCCACGTCGCACTCGCTTGGCTGCTTCAGCGTCCGGGGGTGCACGGCCCGATCATCGGCCCTCGAACTCCTGCCCAGCTGGACTCTGCCGTGCGTGCGCTCGAGATCGAATTCTCAGAAGCTGAACTCGCGAGGCTCGATGACATCTTCCCGGGTCCGGGAGGGCCCGCGACAGAGTCGTACGCCTGGTAACCGCTGGAGAAGTCGAAGGGTCGAGATCCGGTCGTCGTCCTCGATCTCCAGATCGTGATCGCTCGTCTCGCCCGTTCCGTCCGTCCGGGAACTCCCAGTGCTGTGGGACGTGCGGTGAGGGGAGAGGAGTGCGTCGACGGGGTCGATGCGGTGATCGACGGCCGCGGCACTGTGTTCAGCGATGGGGAGGCGGATTCACCCCGGGGATGCATGCGGCAGTGCGCCTGCGAATGCGGCGATGTCGTCGGCGAGCAGGGCCGGCTCCTCATGCGGTGCGAAATGGCCCCTGCGCGGCATCCGGGTGTAGCGCACGAGGTTGTACGTGCGTTCGATCCAACTCCGCGGCGGCGACGCGAGGTCGTGCGGGAACAGGGTGACGGCAGTCGGCACCTCCACGCGTGCTATGCGTGAGGTCAATCCCGCTGCGTGCTCGTAGTAGGGGCGGAACGACGTGCCGATGGAGTTCGTGAACCAATACGCGGATGCCAGCGTTAGTAGGTAGTCGTCGCTGAAACGGGAGGAGACGTCGCCACCGCAGTCGCTCCACGATCGATGCTTCTCCAGGATCCACGACAGCAATCCGGCAGGGGAGTCTGAGACGGCGGGCGCCAACGTGAGCGGCCGGGTCTGCTGCTGATGCTCCAAGAACGGCTCACGAGCCTGCCCTGGACGAAGGAATACAGCGCCGGCACCGTAAAGTTCATCGGCGTGGTCGAGCTTCTCGGCGGGCTAGGCCTTGTGCTGCCGTGGCTGACCGGTATCACCCCCGCCCTCACACCACTGGCAGCGTCCGGCCTCGTCCTCGTGCAGATCCTGGCGATGGTCCATCACCTCCGCCACAACGAGGCGAAGTCGGTGCCGATCAACATCGTCCTGCTGTTGCTCGCCCTGTTCTTCGCCGTGTTCCGGTTCATCAGCCTCTAGAGGGAGGGTGCCGAGACTCGTGAGTACGACAACAGGCGGAAGCATCGGTCCGCGACTCCTTCGCGGCCGCGCTCGCGGAGTGCTGTACCGAGGCGGCGTCAGCCGCCGAGGGCCTTCCGGGAGAGGTAGCGGGATTCGGGTTCGTTCGTCGTCATCTCGGCGGCGGCGAGAAAGTCCTCTCTCGCCTTCGGATCCCCCTCCGCTTCGCGCAGGTGTGCGCGGATCGCGTGGGCACGGTGCCGGGTCAAGGGATGCTGGAGCAGCCCGTGGTCGCGATCCAGTTCCTCGAGCAGGGCGATGGCCCGCGCGGGTCCGAAGGCGTGTGCCACGGCGACGACTCGTGCGAGCCTGACGGGGCCGCTGGGTTCGACCTGTTCGAGCGCCAGGTAGAGAGCCGCGACCTGTGTCCAGTCGGTCTGCTCGGCGAGGGGCGCGGAGGCATGGATGGCGGCGATCGCGGCCTGCAGCCGGTACGTGCCCACGGTCCCTCGAGACCACGCTGCACGGATGAGGTCTGATCCCTCCCTGATGGATTCCTGGTCCCATCGCGTGCGGTCCTGGTCCTGGAGCGGGATAAGGTCACCGTTCGAGGTGGAGCGCGTCGCGCGTCGCGAATCGATCAGCAGCATGAGGGCGAGAAGGCCCGTCGGCTCCGGATCACCGGGGACGAGTTCGTGAAGGAGCCGCGCGAGTCGGATCGCCTCACCCGTCAGGTCGGTTCGGGTGAGCTCTGTGCCGGTCGTCACGGTGTACCCCTCGTTGAAGACCAGGTACAGCACCCGCATGACCGCGGAGAGGCGGCTGGGGAAGTCGTCATCGGACGTGAACTCGAATCGGGCACCGCTCTTGCGGATCTGCTGCTTCGCGCGGCTGATCCGCACGGCCATCGTCTGCTCCGTCACCCCGTAGGCGTGCGCGATCTCCGCGGTGGTCAACCCGCCCACGGCACGCAGGGTCAACGCGATGCGGGAGGCGGACGACAGGGAGGGATGGCAGCACAGCAACAGGAGGTTCAAGCTGTCGTCGTGTTCGGCCAGGGTCGGGTGCGACGAGGGCGGGTTCGGCTCGGAAGCCACGTACTGCTCTTCGCGGCGACGGTCAGCCGACTCGGCGCGCAGCGTGTCGATCATGCGGCGGTAGGCGACGCGGATCAGCCAGGATCGGGGCTGATCGGGGATCGCGCCCGGACGCCACTGCCGGCTTGCGGCGAGCAGCGCGTCCTGTGTGGCTTCCTCGGCGATGTCGAAGTGACCGAAGCGACGCACCAGAGCCCCGAGGACCTGCGGCGCCTCCGTGCGCAGCAGGTCCTCGATGGCATCAGGCCGGGCAGTCACGCGAAGTCGTCACCCATGATGGGACGGATCTCCATCGGCTCGCCGAGCATGTCGACCATACGTGCGACGATGTCCCGCGCACGCTCCACGCCCGACACCTCGATGACGGCGAACGATGCGAGGACCTCCTTGAGCTCGGCGAACGGACCGTCGGTCATGACGATTCCTCCGTCGACCTTGCGGACGGTCGTCGACATGGCCGGGTGCCCGAGCCCTTCGGTGCTGACGAACTCCCCGCTGGCACGCAACTCGGCTTCGAACTTCTGATACGCGGCGAACGCGGCAAGCGCGTCCTCGGTGGGGGCATCCGCGGTGGCGGCGTCCCAACTGCTGCTCGGCGTGTAGCCGAGAATGAGGAACTTCACGATCTCATCTCCTCGAGTCGGTGGGAGTCCAGGCTAGCGAGGCACGCGACGAACACAGCAGGGAGACCGCCGTCGCGGTGCACCATCCGAAGGCGAAGAGTCCCGTGACCGCCACTTGGATGCTCGCGATGTCGGGAACGACAGGAGCGAGGAGGGCGATCGCCACGATGCCGCTCCCGATCGCTGCGGCCACACGCCGTTCGCGGATGGCGCGGATGAGCGCGACGATGGCTGCCACCGCCAGGGCGGTGAACGCGAGGATCGCCGCCGCCATGTGAACGACAGCAGCCGCCGTGGGCTCGGCCGCGGGGCCGTCGGCGGCCCCGAGCGGGAAGCCGTTCGCGGGGTCTTGCGGGAAGAGACCGGCGGCGATGAACCCCACTCCGCTGATCGCGACGAGGATCGGGATGGCGGCGCGGCCGAGGCCGACGGTCACGGCCCTTCGATGACCGAGCGCCAGACAGATCAGACCCAGTCCCGCCAGGACGAAGGTGAGGATCTGGATCCAGCCGAGGTCTCCCGTGGAGAGCTGGCTGATCGGGTGGAGGCGGATATCGAAGCCGGGACGCGTCAGCATCTGCGCGAGAGCGGAGGCATAGAACAGCGGCCCGGCGGCCGCCCCCGCGAGCAGGAGGCGTCGGGTCGAACGAGGCAGGGTGCGGACCTCGCTGTGTGCAAGGCGTGGGGCTGAGTTCGTGGTCACGGTGTCCTCCTCGGTGGATTGGGTGTTTCTTCACGGGTACGTCGGAGCCATGCGGCAGGTCTTGACATCGTGTCGCCAGCGAGTTCGCGCGCAGGTGTCAATCCGCGGCGCTCGGCTCCGAGGTTTCTGAAGATGCGGCCCGCCAGGCGGCAGACGAAAGGACACCTGATGAACGAGAACCTGCAGAACAACTTCACCGCCGAGCAGATCGACGCGTACGGTCTCGGTGAGGCCCCCACTCCCAGCAGCACCGTGACAGCACTCGACCGGCTCGTCGGCGAATGGACGGTCACGGGTGGCGCGGAAGGCGTCATCCGGTACGAGTGGATGGGCGGACGATTCTTCCTGCTCCAGCACGTCGAGCTCGAACAGTTCGGCCAGACGATCACCGGCATCGAGGTCATCGGCCAGCTGCACCCGTTCGGTGAGCCCGCCGGTACCGACGTCGTCTCCCGGTTCTACGACTCGATGGGCAACACGCTCGACTACGTCTACGAGCTGGAGGGAGACACACTGACCATCTGGGCGGGCTCGAAGGGGAGTCCTGCCTACTTCTCCGGCACGTTCAGTGACGACGATCGTGTGCTCGACGGCGCCTGGGTGTACCCCGGCGACGGCGGCTATCCGTCCACCATGACTCGCCGTTGACCGGGTCACGTTTCGAAGAGAGCGGAACCAGCATGCCGAAGAAGTCCTCCTCCGATCGCTCGCTGCACCAGGTCATCTCTGCGGATGGCACGGAGATCTCGTATGAACGGCACGGGGAGGGGCGGGTCCTCATCCTGGTCGCGCAGGCCCTCTCCGATCTCCGGGACAATCGTCGTCTCGCCGGGCTGCTCGCCGACGGTCACACGGTCGTGAATCACGACCGTCGTGGCCGCGGTGGCAGCGGCGACGCCGGAGCATGGAGCGTGGCTCGCGAGATCGAAGACATCGAGGCGCTCGTCGACGCCCATGGCGGCAGGGCGTCACTTCTCGGCGCCTCATCCGGTGCGGTTCTCGCATTGGATGCCGCCGTCGCTCTTCCCGACAAGGTCGAGGCCGTCATCGCCTTCGAGCCGCCGGTGATCGTGGACGATCGCCGCGCCCCCGTCCCCCGTGACCTCGCCGACCGTCTCGGGAAGCTCGTCGATGAGGGGAGGGGATCAGACGCGGTTCGCGAGTTCACCCGCGTCGCCCTGGGTGCATCCCCGCTCATGATCGGTGCGATGCGCCTCATGATCGGCCCGTGGCGGAACATGGTCGCGATGGCGAGGACGACGGTCTACGACACGCGTCTCTGCGCGGGCCTGCAGGACGGAACGTCTCTCACCGGCGAACGGTGGAGCGGGCTCCTGGCGCCTTCCCTCGTGCTCGTCGGGAGCAAGAGTGAACCGTTCGTGCAGAGTGGCACCCGGGAGCTTTCGTCGCTGATCGGGGCCCGCTCCGAGTCGATCGAAGGGGCGCATCACGCGACGCCGATGATGAAGCCGGCCGCGCTGATCCCGTCCATCGTGTCGTTCCTCGGCGAGGTGCGCTCTTGATCGCCACCGGTGCTGAGCCCGTCGCAAAGGGTCGATGTCCGTGATTCCCGACGGGCTCAGCCCCGGAGACGCGGACAGGGTCTTCCGAGCGCTGGGCGATGCCACACGTCGCGACATCCTCGCACGCACGGTTCTCGAGAAGCAGTCGGTGACGGAGCTCGCGCGCCGCTACGACATGAGTCATACGGCGGTGCAGAAGCATGTCGCCGTGCTTGAACGTGCGGGACTCATCGTCAGGCACGCGCGTGGGCGGGAGCGCGTCGTGCGCGCAGACCGGGAGAGGATCCGGAGTGCGTCTCGGGTTCTTCGTAATCTGGGCGGCTGTCGGAATCGCGATGAAATCGGACTAAATCCGATGTAAAGCGCGAACGGGGTGTTCCCGCCCCTCGTATGCCCCGGTGTTGAGATCATACGGGCGGGGTCTGACATTCACTATCGTTACCCCGCTTGCCCGGAGCTCCTGCGGTTTCGCCCAAACGTCGTGACAGGTGCGGACTCGAAACCGGCCGTTCAACGGCCATCGATGCGCTCCGGTTCATCACCAGTCGCTCTCGTTCTCCGGCTGCGGACCGGCGGCGTACATCTCGGTGATCCCATCGAGCATGCCTCCCAGGAGTTCGAACTCGGTGTCGAGCATGGCGACTAAGTCGACGAAGTCGAGGCTCTCCTGGATGTCGGGCATCTGCCCGGAGTAGCGAAAGGAGGTTCCTGTTCTGTCCGCCTCGTGCAGAAGAAGCAACAGCTCTTTGATCGACTCTCGAAACGGCTCATCCGTTTCCAGGGCGTTGTAGTGACCTATCAACTCGTTCATCAAAGCGTCAAGGTTGTGACCCAGGATGCGAGACGTTCGAAGTCGCTGCTCGATTTTCGCTGTCGCGAGGTCCGGGTTGCCCGACTCATGGAAACGGCGACGCAATGACGCAAATTCTCGGATCATGACCTTCAGTCGGAGTTCGAACGCCTGCCGATAGAGCGTCAAGAATGGTAGAAGCATGGTGTCATCGATCGGCTCCGCTTTGAAAGTCCCCGCAAGGCGCCCGGCAGCCTGCTGGAAGCTCGCCGCGAGGACCGAATCGTCCTGGTACGGATAGCGGAAGATCAAGCGGTCGTACCGGTTGCCGGGAACCTTAAGAAATAGGGACGTGGGCTCGCTCTTGCCGCTCTTGCGCATCCTCGATCGTCGCATCGCGTACGTGGTCGACGCCACTGCTAGAAGTAGAACTGCACAGCCGCATGCGCCCTGGCAGCAGCGACCGTGTACTCCTACTTCTTGATCCGGTAGCCCAGTTTTCTTGCGGCTTGCGCTAGGTAGATGTTCGCACTCGAGGAGTCCAGGCGAGTGTGCACCAACGGAAGTAGAGGGAACGAGTCGTCGGCGCGGGTGAATAGGGTCACCATCGGACCGAAGTCAGTCGAGGACATGTGGTACAGGCCATCGATGGCCGCGCCGAGCTGGTCCTGGATCGCGTTTGCCCAGGTCTGGGTATACCGTTTAGGCCCCATCTGAATCGAGGCTGTCGTGCCGTTGACCACGGGCCAGTTGCTGGTGAGATCCAGCAGCTTCAGTTCGCGCGTCGGTTGCCAGGCAGCGAGGGTGTTCCCACGAGCGTGCCTGTTGATGAGTCGGCGCCTCTGAAATACCTCGCCGAGAGCTGTGGTGGATCCAGCGGCTGTATACATCACGCCGTACTTCGCGTGGTGCTGCTGCGGCTCGGGATGCGGGTCGAACCGCATGGTTTCGACCGGCCCGAAGTGCCGTAGCTCATCCCATGCCTGCGGGTGAGCGCCCTTCGTGGCGAAGACACGCCAGAGGACCCCTTCGTAGGTCTTCAGGTGCTCGCTAGCGTCGAGGTTGAGCTTCGCTGGTGGCGTGGCTGGGACCTTTGCGTGCGCCCGGCTCACGTGATGTCGGCGTCTTCAAGAATCCCCACCACGGGTGCGGGGTCCTTTGCGGCAGCCAGCCACTCGATTGGTGTCATCCATTCGTTGCGATCGTTGGCGTCGTCTGATGGCCGCAATTCATCTTGCGGTGTCGTCATGAAGCCCTCGACGTCGGCCGGATCCCAGTCGGATGGGATCGCTCGGACGAGCAAGGGGAGGTGGGGGATCGTCGAGGCCTTTTCGCCGAGAATGAACTGCCATCGAGGGTAGAGGCGGACCCTTCCGGCCCGGAAGCCGTACAGGGTGTTCTTGCTTTGGCGGTGACGCACACTGGAGGCATCGATGCCGAGTAGCGCTGCGACTTCAGATGCGGTGTACGTGTTGGTTAGGGCGCGCACGTGAGTCTCGCGTTCTAGCTTGGCGAGCCCACCGCTGGTGACGAATGCGGCTGCCTCGGCGAACTCCTCCGGAGTGAAATCGCCGGACTCGATCAGGAAGCTGGCTTCGTGCTCTGTGAGGCCCAGCTCGGTCGATTGACGGTCGGTCATGGCTTCGGCGAGCTGGTCGATGAGTGCGTTGAACACGGACACGTCGACGTTTGACGTCTTCGCCACCTGCGCAAGGCGTTCGACACCGGCTTGTACGTCGGTCTTTGCCGGGGCTTTGGTCGCCACGACGAGCTTCGGTTTCCCGTCGCGGAATCGACCTGTCACAGTGCCGCGGCCCACAGGGATTTCGCGACCGGCGACGCGATTCGAGGCGGCACGGGGGCGACTCTTCTTCGCGGCCATCTGGGCTCCTCGCGTCGTCATCTGATTAGCGCGTACACGCATTATCTTACTCGCGCTCTTGCGTGTATTCATCGTCGGGAAGCGTCAAGGTGTGAGCGGTCACTGCGCTCCCTGGCGAGGACGCGGCGGCGCTGACAGAGGCATATCGCCCGCGCATTCAAAGCGGCGCCCACCCCTTGGCCACCTTGGTCCCTGGCGGGCGACGTCTTCAACGCCCAACAATCAGCGAGAATGTCGCCGGCCTACGCTTGAATGCTTGCGTGGGGAAGAGCAAAAAAACTCGTAGGAACAGTCGGCCTCGATCTCAATGGCGCGCGGTGAGCGCCACGCAACGGGAGCCAGACGCACTCGAACAGGCCTTTTCAGCGTACGATCCGGACGAGCTCTGGACGCTGATTTTCGCCGCCGCCACGTCCCCCGGCAACAGGCATCGGTCGGTGACATTGGGAAGCAGCTTCGCGGCTGCGATACGAGCCTCCGCCGCTCCGGCACCAGACGAATACCGGCCGCTGCCGTCGATCCAAGTACTGTCCGATCTAGCGGCTACAACCTATGGGATCGGCCCGGCGCGTGAAGATTTCATCGCCACCGACCCGACCCGGACTGCCTTCCTCGCCGTGGGCTCTGAGCCGCTGCGCGCAGTGCCTGGCCTCACCGAACGGCCGGTCGCCGACCTCACGCGTGCGCTCAGAATGGCGGAAGCGGTAGACGGTCGGCTTCACAGACGATTTCATTTCGGCATCGAAAACGTGGTGAACGTGGCAATGAAGTACGGCGACTTCTGTGCCCGCCAACTTGCAGACGCATGGGTACCAGCCCCGGACCTCGAGCTCAACGACGAGGTCTTCCTGCCGGACGCGGAGTACGAAGCGACACGGGCCTTCCTCAACCTGAACCCCCTCGACCACATCGAACTCGGTGAGGCTGACAAAAGCGCGTTGGAATGGATGACGAACTCCGCGAGTCTGGCCACGTTCGACGCGGAGAGTCTTTCCAGCCCGTTCGGGAGGTACCTTCGCTTTGCTGACTCGGCGGGTGCACATCGATGGGTGCCGCCACTTTTCATCCCAGAGATCATGGCCCATGCCGTGCGAGAACTGGTGTCTGCGCTCGACCGGGACGGGCAAGCACGACGGGCCCTCCGGAGTTCTTGCCTGAACCAGATCCGCCAGTCCCTATGGCGCTTCTCCAACAGCGTGATCGAAGCTCCTCCCCGCAGTGAAGGCGTCGATTCCCCGCTTCGCGGGATTGACGTTCAGTGGCTGGTGCCGGTGAACCCATCCACATTCATCGCCGTCTCAGTCATCTACGTCCCCGACCTGGGAGCCGCGCCGCCGCCATACATCGGCTCAGTGGAGCTGGCGAAACAGGTGAGGTCGCAATCAGGCCCTGTGCCGGTGCGGATGGCGGGCGGGCGACAAGGAACCATCAGGCCGGGCGCGGAGGTCATTCCGCTGACGGTGTTCGCTGCACCCGGCCACATCGCTGTGCCCCAGGCGGTGGGCGAAGCAAAACTCGCGCTCGAAGACCTGACCTGGATCGCGGATACGGCTACGTCCGACGATGATCTCTACGCATTCGCGCGGGATCTGAGCGCTCCCGATTTCCCTGAGAGTTTCGGCTGGGAGGCGATCAACTACTGGGAGCCATGGAAAGCGAATGGCAAGTCGTTTTTCAAGGGTGGCGTGGTACCCAATGCCGTCTACTTTGAAGCGCACGCGGGCGAGGCCGAGTGGGATCGAGCGGTAGAGCTATCCGATCTCGAAGTGGCGCTCCTCAGGGTCGGGCTTCCCCCGATTCGAGACCTCCGAGCGGCAGAAGTCGCTCCGGGGGCCGTCGCAAACGTCGCGATGATCGCAGGTGACCCCACGTACGACGCCACCCGCGGTGTCAACATCGCGCCGAGTGTTGACGGGTGGTCCCTCGCTCTCACCGAACCTCCCGTTGCCGTGGCACGGGCGAGCCTGGAGGAAGCATCTGCGGACCACCGGCGGTTCTTCTTCGACTTCTGCGGCGGGCTAATCTACGGCTTCGCTGCGCTTGGTGATCGATGGCGTTTCGCGCACCAGGAGATCGATGTGCCCGGATACGTCCTTCACCTCCACGCATCGGAAACGGTCTCGGGTGAACCGTCCGGCGTGGTCACGCCGTACCTCGACCCGCACGCGCGTGCCGTCGACGAACCAGTCAACTTCTTGTGGCGCATCGATGTCGAGGGATTCGCAGACTCGGCGAATGGAGATCCGCACGCGGCGAATCTCCTAACAGCGGATGCAGTGTTCGATCTGCTCCGCGCGGCAGGCATGGATATCGAAACCGCAGCGGCGCTCCGCGACCAGTGGCGCACAGCTAGACCCTTTCTCATCTTGGAGATGAAGCAGGCCCGGACCACTCTCAATCACCTGCCTGATCCGTGGCGTCTACGACCCTCTGATGAGAGCCGCATGGTTGCGGCTTTGGGACGACGACTCCACGATGCCGGCGTTCAACCGGGAGAGTACCGAGCGGACGACGCTAATCGACTTATCCGCGAGCAACTTGCGCCCCTTGCTCTCGAGACCCTGACTGAAGGAATCAAGAGACACGACGTGAGCGAGGTGGTGCTTACGGGGATGGAGCAGCTGGCGAGGGTGATGGACAGTGCCATTCATCAGCAAGACGATCTATCCCGAGTCGCAGCGAATCTCGCGACCGAATGGGATCCGCTCACCCGCACGGCCGAGCTCTCGGCGGAGACACTTCAGCTTCGTCAGTGTAACGAGATCGTGGTGGAGGCTGCCTTGCGCATCCTGGACAATCCGGCGGCGGTGAAGCCGATCACTCCTCAGGCGTGGAGCGGTCTTCTTGCCGCCGCAGATGCGTACCTCACCGCGACCACATTGAGTGAGCGGATGTATCACCAAGTCGCGCCCGCAGTCATCGACCTCAGCCCGATGTACGAGCTCAACGTCGACGATGATCCGCATCCCGACGCATCGGCTTGGGGCCTTCGAAACGACGAACTGAGCCGTGCGGCTGCAAGCGTTCGGCTGCATGGCACTCAAGATGACGACTCGCTGCAACAGGCGAACGAAGGAGACGACGTCGAGGGCGCTTTCCAGCAGGCATGGGGAGCGACGTCGCAGGACATGCTCTTCGCCCTCGCCGCGCTCGCAAACTGGGAGACGTTCGAGCCAGGCAGGACGACTGCCCACGTCACCGCGGCCGAGGCAACAGCTTGGGTCTGTGATGCGCTGGGCTGGGGCGCGAATGAGACTCAGAGAACGCGTGTCGAAGCCGCTATCGGGATGCTCACGAGCACCGCCGTCCAGATGCGAGCCGTGGAGTGGAAGCCCTGGCTAACGCGCACTCGGCGTCACCGGCTCCTCGTGCAACCGCTGGTGCAAGACTCGAATGGACGACTCATTGTCAGTCCCCAGTACTTACTGACCTCCTTTCAGGTCTACTACCGCCACCTCCTCCAAGGCGTTCTTCCCTGGGCGGGAGACGTTCCTCAGCCGGTCAGCAACGCGCTTGCGGAACGCCGTGCGCGCCGCAACATTCGGTTCGAAAGATTTCTCCAAGCTCAGCTAGAGGAACTCGGATACATCACGATCACCCGCGTGAAACCCAACGACCACGCGCGACTCGGCGTTCCGACTCTCACAACCGAAGTTGACCTCGTGTGCGGACGCCCTGGCGATAGCACCATCTGGTTGATCGAAGCGAAGGACCCTGCGTCGGTTCACGGATTCGCTGAGACGGCACGCCAACTGCGCACCTTCTTCCGGGACCAGGTAGGAGGCCGCGGGACCAAGCCCTGCTATGCAACGCAGCTCGCCCGCAAGGAGAGCGAACTAGCGCCCCACGTCGCGAGCATAGCGACGCGTCTCGGACTCGGCGACTCGCCTGACGGCGAGCAGTTCCGCCTCAGCACCCTCTTCGTAACCCGAAACCTCACACCGGCAAGTTACGTCGACGAGCAGTATCCAGTTGAGACGGCGACGGAGTTTCTCGCAGCTCGAGGCCACACTCCTTAGACGACATGTGAACGGCGCCCACTGTGCCGTTGCATTGCCACGATCGCTATCGCCACTTCTGACCCTCGATGATCCGGGCCAGAGCTTCCACATCGCCGCCACGCCTGAACCATTCCACAGGGCTGTGCTGCCCGTCGGTGACCATGGTTGACTGTGGCGTCGCCATCAGAGCAGATACCGACATCCATCCCTTGTCTTTCACGATGTCGATGATCTCGGTTAGGTGCGGCAGGAGTTTCCCCGGCGAGGAGAGGCTGAACTGCCACGACGGAAAACGCCGGGACTGCGCAACATCGACCATATACAACTCGCCACGGTCGGCAGCGGCGAAGAGTGATTCCTCATCCATATTCAAGAAGGCAGCGGCTGCGGATGCGGACATGGTTTGAAGCACGCTTGTCAGAAGAGTGCTCGCTGCACTCACTACAAGACCCCCGCGAGCAACCAGAGTCGATGTCTTCTCGAGCGACTCTGGCGTGAAGGCCTTGGACCAGATGAGATAGCTGATCTCCTGCGGCGTCAGCTCTTCCTGATCCGCGATCGGTCGCTCTGCGAGAAGCTGGTCAGTCAGCGCCCGAACAATGAAGTCCCCGTCGGCGTTCAATCTGGTGACGGCGACAGTGAACGCTGCGATCACATCGGTGGATGGCTGTGCTTGCCATGGGCGGGGCCGTGGCTGGCCATCGGTTTCATCCATGAGCGGCAGCATAGATGAGGCTTTGCCGGAAGGGTAGGCCTCCCTCGGCGTCGACATCGCGGATGCCACAGAGTCGATGTCAGGCGACTAGATCCAGACGTAGTCCTGCTCGATCCAGATGATCCTGCCGCGAATCTGGTCGGAGTCATCATTTTGTCGTTGCCGGAAGCGCCCCACACCGTCTAACGCGGTTGCTGGCCGGTCACCCCGAACAGGACCCCGAGGAATGTCGCGTGCAGCAGCAGGCGGAGTCGGAACTGATGGCGAATACGAGCGGGTGCGCTGCACCCGAGCCCAGCATGCCTAACGCGACACCCGCGACGATCACGGCGACGTACAGAGCGATCTGAGGACGTTCCCACCAGGTGACGAGGTCGTGCACGCTCCCAGCGTGTCGAGTCACATGCACGTGCGCGAATCGGCTGGATCGGAAGCGGATAGGTGGTTTCCGCTCCGGCGAGAACGCCGCAGACAATCGATACAAGACGTTAGCCGACGAGAACAGCTGCCAGACCACGTACCTTCGCGTCGATGGCGTCGCGGAGTTCGCGGACGCCGTCGGCATCCCAGTTGGAGGGGTCGGGGAATGACCACTCGACCAGCTCTCCGTGCACCGCGCCCGGCAGCGGGAGGCCCGGTTACATCAAGACCACGACATCGGACGTGTTGAGATCATCCACTGTCACGGCCCGGGGCGTGGCCGCTGACGTGTCGATTCCGAGCTCGTGCAGCGTTGCCGCGACGGCTGGGTTGATCGTCTCGGAGGGGGTGATTCCCGCACTCGTCGCGACAAGTCGCCCATCGCCGATGTGTGTCAGGAGATGGGCGCCGAGCTGGGAGCGCCCCGCATTGTGCTTGCATATGAACAGAACTGTCTTGGGCAGGGGTATCTGGGGTCCTCTGGTTCATGACTGTCTCGAATGCTCCACCGGCATGATCTGTTCGCCAGGCGAAGAGCAGGTGAACTCCGTCATCAGCGGTTGCACGCAGTATCGACGGATGTCAATATAGACACATGTCGATTCAAGAGGTTGAGCTAGTTATCATCGGGTCCGGGCCTGCGGGCTACACCGCCGCGGTCTACGCCGCGCGTGCAGGTCTTGCTCCTGTGGTCCTCGCCGGTTCTGTGACGGCAGGCGGCGCGCTGATGACCACGACCGAGGTGGAGAACTTCCCCGGTTTCGTCGACGGCGTGCAGGGGCCTGACCTGATGGAGTCGATGCGCGCTCAGGCTGAGCGCTTCGGTGCCCGGATCCTCCTTGACGACGCCGTCCGCGTCGACCTCGACGCGACCATCAAAACGGTCGAGACCGGAGCTGGGGAGACCTTCCTCGCCCGTGCCGTCGTGCTCACGATGGGCTCCGCCTATCGCAAGCTCGGCTTGCCGGACGAGGATCGACTCACCGGTCACGGCGTCTCCTGGTGCGCCACCTGTGACGGCTTCTTCTTCCGTGAGCAGGAGATCGTCGTCGTCGGCGGCGGAGACTCTGCGATGGAGGAGGCACTGTTCCTCACCCGCTTCGCGTCGAAGGTCACCGTCGTGCACCGCCGTGACGAGTTCCGGGCCTCGAAGATCATGGCGCAGCGTGTGCTCGACCATCCCAAGATCGAGGTCGCCTGGAACAGCGAGGTCGCCGGCCTCGTGGGCGCCGAGAAGGTCGAAGCCGTCACGCTACGCGACACCGTCACAGGCGCCGAGCGGACGATCTCGGCCACTGGAGTCTTCGTCGCCATCGGCCATGACCCGCGCTCCGAGATCGTCGCCGGCCTCGTCGATACGGATTCCGACGGCTACGTGCTCGTCGAGCATCCGTCCACGCGCACGAACCTCGCGGGGGTCTTCGCCGCGGGTGATCTGGTCGACCACACCTACCGTCAGGCAATCACCGCCGCAGGCACCGGATGCGCCGCAGCACAAGACGCCCAGCACTACCTCGCGTCGCTCGACGAGACCGCATCGGTACAGACCGAGACCGAGGAGGTCTTCGCATGAGCGCGCCCATCACTGTCACCGATGCCACCTTCCAGGCCGAGGTCATCGACTCCGAGATCCCCGTCGTCGTCGACATTTGGGCCACCTGGTGCGGGCCGTGCAAGCAGGTCGCACCCCTTCTGGATCAGCTTGCCGCCGAGTACGACGGCCGTGTGAAGATCGTCAAGCTCGACGCCGACCAGAACCCTGAGACGGTGACCGCAGTCGGTGTCACGTCCATTCCCACACTCGGGTTCTATACAGGAGGCACGCGGGTCGACACACTCATCGGCGCCCACCCGAAGCCCATCATCGCCACGAAGATGGAGGCTCTCCTCGCATGAGCACCGCCACCGCACCCACTACCGTCCCGACCGCCACGCGTCGTCTGTCGACCCTCGACCGCTGGTTGCCGCTCTGGATCGGTCTCGCCATGGTCGGCGGCATCGTCATCGGTCGCTTCGTCCCCGGAGTCTCCGGTCTCCTAGCCGACCTCGAGGTCGGTGGAATCTCGATTCCCATCGCCCTCGGCCTACTGGTGATGATGTACCCGGTTCTCGCCAAGGTCCGCTACGACAAGGTCGCCGCTGTCACCGGAGACAAGAAGCTGCTCATCTCCTCTTTGGTGCTCAACTGGCTCGTCGGACCAGCGCTCATGTTCGTTCTCGCCTGGGCTCTCCTCCCGGACCTACCTGAGTACCGCACCGGGCTCATCATCGTCGGCCTCGCCCGCTGCATCGCCATGGTCGTGATCTGGAACGACCTCGCATGTGGCGACCGCGAGGCCGCGGCAGTGCTCGTCGCCATCAACTCGGTGTTCCAGGTCTTCGCCTTCTCGCTGCTCGGCTGGTTCTACCTGACGGTTCTCCCGGGCTGGCTCGGCCTCGACTCCCAAGGGCTCGAGATCTCGGTCTGGCAGATCGCGCTGAACGTGCTGATCTTCCTCGGCATACCCCTCGTCGCCGGATTCGCTTCCCGCTTCATCGGGGAGCGGACGAAGGGACGCGACTGGTACGAAGACCGCTTCATCCCGAAGATCGGCCCCTGGGCCCTCTACGGTCTCCTCTTCACCATCGTGCTGCTGTTCGCGCTCCAGGGCGAACAGGTCACCAGCCGCCCCTGGGACGTCGCTCGGATCGCACTCCCGTTGCTGGCGTACTTCGGGATCATGTGGTTTATCGGCCTCTTCACGGGCAAGGCGCTGGGGCTCGGATACGCCCGCTCGTCGACGCTGGCCTTCACTGCAGCGGGCAACAACTTCGAGCTCGCCATCGCCGTCGCCATCGGCACCTTCGGCGCGACCTCCGGCCAGGCCCTTGCCGGGGTCGTCGGCCCGCTCATCGAAGTGCCTGTTCTCGTCGGACTGGTCTATGTCTCGCTCTGGGCAGCCCGACGCTGGTTCCACACCGATCCATTCACCGCTGAAAGGATGTAGACATGAACGCCGTGCTGACCACCCAGGGTGACACCTGCAGTCCCGTCGCCAGCCACGCCATTGGCGTCGATGCGGCCACCTCGGTCGCCTCTACTCTGAAGGCGCTGTCGGATCCGCTCCGTCTTCGGATGCTGTCTGCCATCGCATCCGACCCTCGAGGGGAGTCGTGCGTCTGCGATCTCGCCGAGCTCGCCGAGGTTTCCCAGCCGACGGTCTCTCACCATCTGAAGGTGCTCAAGGACGTCGATGTCCTCACCTCGGAGCGGCGTGGAACCTGGGTCTGGTATCGGATCAACCCGAACCGGCGCAGCGCCGTTACGGCACTGCTGGAATCCTTCGCGCCCGCGACGCTCGCACCGTGGAGTGTCTCTGACGGCCGCGATGAGCCGCGGCCCGACTTCGACGCGCGGGTGACCCATCTCGCAGATGAACTCGCGGCAGAGGTCCCCGAGCTCGACCCCAATGTCGTGCTCACCATCGTCCGCGAGTCCTACACCGCCCTCGCCCGCACCGCGCGAGTCACCTCAGCACTCGTGCCACTGACCGAACGCTTCGCACGTCAGCGACTCGCCGACCTCACACGGGACCGCGACTCTGCTGTGCCCCAGGTGCTCTTCGTCTGTGTCGCCAACGCGGGGCGTTCGCAGCTCGCCGCCGCGCTCGTCAACAAGCTGGCGGGCGGCAAGGTCGTGGCTCGCTCGGCAGGATCGGCTCCTGCCGACGTCATCCATCCTCACGTCCGGTCGATTCTCGCCGAGATCGAAGGTGACGCTGCCGTCGAGCGCTTTCCGAAGCCGCTCACCGATGATGCCGTCCGTGCGGCGGACGTCGTCATCACGATGGGCTGCGGAGATGTCTGCCCGATCATCCCCGGCGTCCGTTACGACGACTGGGCAGTCGGCGATCCTGCTCTCGCATCGCGTGACGGTGTCGAAGCCATCCGTGACGACATCGCCGGCCGCGTGCGCGCGCTCGTCGAAGACCTTCTCCCTTGACCAACCCCTCGCACCAGGAGCAACCATGACTGACACGACCACCAAGCCCTCCGTTCTCTTCGTCTGCGTCCACAACGCCGGACGCTCGCAGATGGCCGCAGGCTTTCTCCGCGATATCGCCGGCGACCGCATCGAAGTCCGCTCCGCCGGCTCCATGCCCGCCGACCAGATCAACCCGACCGCCGTCGAAGCGATGAATGAACTCGGGATCGACATCACCGCCGAGCAGCCCAAGATCCTGACGACCGAGGCCGTGCAGGCCTCCGACGTCGTCATCACGATGGGATGCGGCGACGCTTGCCCGTTCTTCCCCGGCAAGCGCTACGAGGACTGGAAGCTCGACGACCCCGCCGGCCAGGGCATCGACGCTGTGCGCCCCATCCGTGACGACATCAAGGCGCGAATCGAGCAGCTGGTGAGTGAGCTCGTCTAACGAGGGGAACGTGCTCGCCGATCCGGGGTGCTTTCGTCAGTGATCGAATCGGGAGCTCGAGTCTCTCGATCTATCCCGATTCGCTCGCGTCAGCGTCAGCGTCAGACTGTGAGCTAGCGCTGTGTTCGAGGAGGACTCAGCGCCACAGGTCAATAAGCCCAGACGAGGTTCGCATCGGGTCCTGTTGCTACTTGCGACATTCGGGGCAGTGGGCGTGAGGTCTGCGGGTTCTGGTCTGAATCTTGGACGGCCACGAATATCCGCACGCACAGATCCACATGACTTTTCGACCCGACCCGACGGTGACCTCGGTAGGAGAGAGGGTGTTCGCTGGGTCCCATTGCTTGGCGAGGTCGGGGCGCAGAGTCGCAAGGTCGTTCTCGCCAGGGATGGGCAGCTTTCCTGCGCAGTAGGGGCAGCCGTGGCCGCACGTTCGATTCTTGACGGTCGCCGGCCACGAGTGGTTGCGATGGCAGATCCATGACACCTTCACGTGGGATGAGACTGTGACCTGATTCGGTGAGCAGTCGTTGCTGGGATCCCATTGAGCGGCGATGTCTGGCCGAAGCGTTGCGAGGTCGGTTGTACCCGGGATGGCAACGCGGCCGGAGCATGAGGGGCAACCTGAGCCGGCGTGTCGGTTGGCGACTGTCGCTGGCCAGGTGTGACCCTTCACGCAGCTCCATCGGGCTTCGTATTGGCTGCTGACGGTCACTTCGGACGGTGTCCGGTCGTTCGCGCCTGGTTTGTGGTCCCATTCCGAAGCCAAGTGAGGGTCGAGAGTTCCCAGGTCATTGAATCCTGCCAAGACGACGCGATTCGCGCACACGGGGCAGCCCGTCTTGTCCGTCGTGCGGCCCCAGACGGGGAGTTCCCACGTGTGACCCAGCGCGCAACGCCATACTGCGGGGAAATCCGAACCCGCGGTGACCTCGCAAGGAGTCTTGGAGTTCACGTGGTCCCACTGTTCGGCGAGTTGAGGGTGGGTGGTGGCGAGGTCGTTGAAGCCGGCGAGGGTGCGTTGGTTGGAGCAGTACGGGCACCCGTGTCCTGAGCAGCGGTTGCCGACAGCCGCGTCCCAGCTGTGGTCGCAGGGGCCGTGCCACCAGACGACACGGTCTGATCCGGGGGTGACTGTCTCCGGAGTGATGGAACTGTCGTTGCGTTGGTAGTCCCATTCTGTTGCAAGGCCTGGGTGAAGTGTGGCTAAGTCTGTTTCGCCCGGTATCGCCCGGCTACCGGCGCAATAGGGGCAGCCGCTTTCTAACGTGGTGCGGGAGCGCACCTGGGCAGGCCAAGTGTGCTCCCGAGCCGCACACCGCCAGTTGATTTTTCGGGCGGAGGTGACGCTGACGTGATGGGGGTCCCCGCGGTTGGCTCCTAGGGTGGTGTCCCATTCCGCGGCGATGTCTGGCCGCAGGGTGCCGAGGTCGGTATGTCCAGGCCAGAAGTCCATGCCGATGCAGTATGAGCAGTTCGTCTCGGCAAAGCCTCGCACGTGGGGGCTTGCTTCCCAGGAGTGCCCCTCTTCGCATAACCACCAGGCTTTGTGGGAGACATCGACTCCGGACCAGGGGTCTCGGGTGGGCGGGTTGCGATCCCAGTCCCATTCGGAGATGGCTTTCGGGTGTCGGAGGATCCATAGCGGGTAGTTGGCGGTGGCGTCGAGGATGCGGGGGACGTCGACGGTGTCGCGGGCGGCTTCCAGGGGGCGGAACTTCGTGGGGATGGTGTGGCGGCGGAGGGGTCGGAGCCAGAGAATCACCCGTTCGACGAGGATGTCGCTGTTGGCGAGGCCCAACGTTGTGTTGATGTCGAGTCGTAGATCTGCCGCCGTCTGAGTGCGCCATCGTGCGCAGTGCGAACGATTGGACAAGATCTGCAGAACGCGCACCGTCGCGCGGTACAAATGTGCGCGGCGATCGATCTCGCGTACCGCGCTCATCAAGGACGGATTCTGCCTGGTCTCTCCGTTCTGGGCGGAGAGCGTGTCGTTGTCGCGCACCATGGCCCACACTTGACTGTGCAGTTGCGTGGTGACCCGACCAGTAACGACGAGTCGACGGAAGGAGAGTTCCGCTTTCCGAAGCGTGGGATCGAAGGGAACGATCACCTGGGTATCGAGTTCGGTTCCGGGACCGACCCACACCATCTGCCCCGGGTGTCGGAGACAGAAGTTTTCCCGATCGTGGGGAATCTGCTCGATCGTCTCCCCGGCGCTGCATAGGCGGCACAGGAAGCGCTGCGGGTAGGCCCGTGTGGAGTCCGGTTGCGCTAGACGTTTCATGCGGAGGTAATGACCGCCCGGGCGCCCTGCCGTCGCCTCGACCGTCCGAGCGGCCGCTTCATCGTCGATCCAGACGCGGTGGATGTTCGGTTGCGCTCGGCTGGTCAATGCCCTCTCGGCGAAATCGAACGGCACTCCTGCGGCGTGGCATTGCCGCTGCGCGTAGGAGCGTGGCGTCTCAAGATGATGCCACTTGGGTCGTTTCGCCCACGCCTGCGTGCTGATCATGCGGCGTCCACCAAGTCGTCAAGGGTGACGTTGTGTGTGTTGAGCGTGGTGCGCCGGAGAGTGTCGAGAACCCCGAAGAGTCGCTCGCGGGTTACGGTCTCCGAGGTGCGCGATTCGTCGCGCAAGATGGACGCGACTAGGCGGTCCACGATCATCGCGAGAACGGCGAGTTTCCCGTCGGCGGCGTGGACTAGCGTGCCGGCGTTACGGGTGAGAAGGCCGTGGACGTGCCCGCATAGTGGTAGGAAGCTGTCGAAGGTGGCGACCCATTTGATCCATTGTTCGAAGTCCTTCTGGACGGCGGGGTCGATCTTGTCGAGTGTGACGAAGTCGCAGCGTGCGCTGACTTGCAGGCCGTCGCCCGTCTTGAATGCTTGGTCGAGATTGATTCCAACCAGGACGACGGTCGCACAGGACTCATTCTGGAGAGCCTTGATGACACTGGAGGGTTCAGTCCCGCCAAGCTTGTGCGCTTCGTCGATCACCAGCAGCTTCGTGTTATGTCGATGGAGGGCTTCGACGGCAAGCTTCCGCAGCCGGTCGGTGGCAATCTGTTTGGGGAGAACGATCGTGGGGGCGAGAAACTCCACGATCTGGGCAAGGAGAGCTTTCCCGGTCGAGTGTTCGGTCATCTCCACCCAGACGACCGGTGCGTCTCCGTCTCTGAGGTAGTCGGGGTGTTGGGCTGCGTGTCTGCGTTCCACGGATCGAGCCAACAGGAGAGCGAGCTCTGTCTTGCCGTAGAACATCGGCGCGGATATCATCAGCCCGCGCCGCGAGTTCTTCAGCCGAGGGTTGATTCGGATGAGGTCCTCCAGAATGCGAGCGCAGACCGCTTGCTCGCGTGTCTTCACCCTCAACGTCAGCCGGAGAAAATCTTCGCGAGCTTGGTCGTATAGCTCTCGGGCTTCACTGTCCAGATCTGCGTACTGCCGGAAGGTGATCTTCGGCGGCGATGCGGGCTCGGCGTCGAATGCTTCTCGAAGCCCTGCAAGGCTGGTCTTGCGGTCATGGTGGAGGACGAGTGGGGTGATCTTCATGAATCAAGCTCCTCTGCTTGCGCGAGATGTATGTCGGGGGACGTCCAATCGATGGTGCTGATGTCGACGGGTTTGGCCCATTGCCGTAATGGGATCGGTGTCGTTGTCGAGGGGCCTGACTCGCGTTGAGCTTCGACCTTGAGGCGCTGTTGCTCTCGCTTGTGCTGCGTGCGTTTCCGTTTGTCTCCTCGTTCCCGACTTTCGACACGATCAATCCACTCGCGACGGCGGTCGGGATCGTCGATCGCGGCGTCGGGGTATCGGGCAAGAAGTTTCATGTCGATCTCGGCGACCATCGGTGCTGTCTTCTCCCGCAGAGCGATGTCCCAGCACTCGATCCACACACCGGTTTCTGGGTGACGCACCCAGACGGCATTGGCGTTGTAGGGGTCGAAGCTCACTGGGAATTTCCTGGCTTTCGCGGATCCCGGTTCAGCGCCCGTGAGGGAGCGATTGCGCAGATCTTCCAGATGGGGTGAGTCGTAGCGGCGATTGTGGAGTTCGATCCCTGCACGGCCGATCATGCGTCGTTCGGTGGGCAAGAGCGCGAGGTACTCCTCAACTCCGAAAGGCACCGGAACGCCGGGTCCTACAACGAACAGTTCGGCGTACATCTGATTCGGGGTGAAGATGCGCCCTGGATGCCTCACCGACTTCAAGCCACGGTGAGGCCTGTTCAGGTAGATATTCGTTATCCAGCTGTCGAAAATGAGGCGAAGCGAATCCAGGGTGAGCGTGGGGTCGTCTTTGGCGGCCCGATGGGCGACGGAATTCCCCACGAATCCAGCCAGCCATGCGGCGAAGTCTGTCGAGAGCGTGCCGAAGTTGCGTTCAACGTGTGGTTTTACCGTCGGTGTTCTCGAGGGGGCAAGTTCCCTGTGGATTCCGTACGCACTGCAGGCATCTCTGAACGTGCGGGACCGAAAATCTGCTCCACCATCGATAGTGATCGATCGCGGGAAGATCCAAGGGACAGCCAGAGAATCGTCGGTGAGGAAGGGGTTCACCTGCTTCATCAGGTCGGACGGCAACGTGGCTGACCCTGCGAGGGTGGCTGCTCCTGAACCAGGTACGGCTTTGCGCCCGATGACAGCCCGGGCGAGCAGGAGCGCATGGTCGAATCCACCGGGGCTGTCCGCGTGAATCGCCCAAGCGATCGGTACCCGGCTTGCGACATCGAGAAGCACGGTGAGTGTCGGCCGGAACTCACTGTTCTCATCCCAGACGAGAACGTCGAGTTTCGTTGAATCGATCTCGCATCGCTCCCCAAGTTGATAGGCAGCCCCGGAGTAGTACTGACGCTTGGGGCTGTTGTCGGTGTTTCGCCGGGTGGTCGCTTTGTCGAAGCTGTAACGGCCGGCAGCCCGCTCGTTGATGTAGCCCTGGAGGGTGCGAGCCTTGATCTCACATAAAGGATCGCCGGGGTAGGTGGTCTCGAGCGCTCGCCTCACCAAGACAGCGCACCGGCGTTTGCTGCTCGTCGACTTGTCCGTCTGACGATCGAGGAATCGATCGATGATTGTCACCAGCCGTGGATCTGCCCGGCTGATGGCGAGTCGCTGCTCGCCCTTGCGATGCATGCGGGCATTCAGTCCGGCTGCACCGCCTTGCTGGTACGTCTTCCACAGGAGGTGAAAGGTGCTGCGCGCTCGCCCAAGTGAAGTGCCTTTTAGCTCGAGCAGCTTCGCGTCAACGCGTGCGTTCTGAGTTGTCAGCGCAGGGTCATATTGTGCCCGAGGAGCGGAGGCCAACGGATTCATCGGCTTGCCCGTGAACGCCTCAAGGAGATGAGCTTCCATATCGCAAACGTCGGTCGGCCATGCATCCCCGTCCGGCCGAAGAGATACGATGCGATCCCGTTGGGCTGTTCCGGCCTGGAGCAGGAACTCGTCTACGGACATGATCAGGTGTCGGTGGGGTGCGGTCTCAGATCGGAGCTTCACCTCTAGGCCAGGGATGATGTGGACCCAGACCCAGCTCTCTCCGTCAATGTCGAAAGTGTCTCCGAGCTTCAGCTTCTTCTCGTCAGACACCGATCGCGTCCGTTCTCTCCCGATGGGCGCTAGTCAGTAGCGTGTTGCTGTTGAAGACCGCCGAAAGATCGAGCTCGAGCAGCCTGCGCCAGGCGAGGTTGTCAATCCAAGCGCAAGCAAGAGGTGGGCAATCTGGTGATGCCAGCTCGCATAACTCCCGGCGAGTCTTGCCGAGAGTTGCCGCCTCGAGGATCCTGTCTTCGAAGGCAGCAGGCGGCCTGCAGCGGTCATGACGCGACGCCGACAACCATTCGACCACGCGGGTCGCATGAAGGCTGTGGCCGGAAAGCACCTGATAGTGCCAGCCGAGCGTTGCCGAAACTCGCGCCGTCTCATCGAACTGCAGTTGCGCATACTCGTCGATGAGTTCCTCTGGCCTCACGTCCCGAACGGCATAAGAGCCGTCCGACATCTGCAACAGGAAATCCGGCACATGCCAATGACCGGCCATCGGCGAGCGGACGCCGAACACCACGCCAAACGGCTGCGACCACACCCTTTCGACCTGTCCGCCAAAATCGAGCCACATCAGCTCGTCGCGCTCGAACTGAGACTCGCACCAGACGTGACTGCGGGTGCGGGTCCAGAAGTACTCAGATCCCGTGAAGAAGTGGCTGGCGCCCTTCGATACTCGAACCTTCATGGGGTCGATGATCGACCAATCCAAACGGCCGAGACTTCGGTCGACCGGTGCGAACGAGGTGTTGTTCGCATAGCCAGTCTCCGAACGATGATCACGCGGCACCCAGTGCAGCTCCGACTCTTTCGAGAACCGTCGACGAGCGATCATCCGTGCGATCTCAGCTGGCTTCATCATCACTCCCGGAGGGAGGCGGAGTGCCGGTAGGCACATCTTCGTCGCCTGCGCCCAGGATCAGCCCGGTCGGCTTCGACGGGCTTCCGACACACCGGCGCGGACCGGATATCGTTCGATCTGATCACGAGTGGCCCGACGTGAAGCGAAAACCGCATCGTTGGTCGCCCGGCGTCACTCGGGACTCCACCGGCTTCCGTCGCACGGTCTAGGCAACGCAAGGCCAGACTTGAACAAACGATGGGAAAGCTCCCCCACTAGCCTTGGGTGAACAGTACTCGCCGCCGGGTTCCGGGTGAACATTGCCGGCTCCGGCGCTGCGGCAGACATTGAGATGCCGGTCGGCGTTGCCGTCCCGGGCGCTCACGCCCTGGCGGCCGCGGAGACCGTTGCGGACGCCGACCTCGCGAGACTGACCATCCCGCTCCCCAGTGTCGGACCCGTCCCGCACGAGATGCTCGACGGGAACCTCGTCATCGACAAGGTGAACTACTGACCGCCATCGACGGGGTTCTGCAGGCCCTCGCCTCACACAACGAGGGCCTGCACGTGTGCACGTGCAGGCCCTCAGGTTCGATTAGACGCGCTGGCTGATCGTGCCGCCCAGGTTGCGGTTGGCGGTCGATTCGGTGACGAACCGGCCCGACGACGCGGAGCGGTGCACCGTGGTCGAGTTGCTCGTGCCGGAACCGACACGTTCGGTGGTGGTCTTTCCGGGCCAGCGGGCCGCAGCGGCCTTGGAGACGAAACGACCGGTGGATGCAGAGCGACGAACGGTTCCCATCGGAACTCCTTCACTTTCACCGAACTAAGAAGACACCCGCCGAAAACGATCGTTTGCGGCAGCAGCAGTTAGTCGGCGCTTGAGGCGTGCCGCTATGGTTCGCCGAAACCTCGTATCGGCAGACAGTTTCGGCGTGTAGCGGGACAGGTGAGCGTCTTTCGCTGGAGATATCGTCCTCTCGTTTACTTGGCTATTGCCGCCAGGCCGCTGTCATCGAAGACCAAGATGTCACCGTCGTTCGTGGTCGCGAGCGCTTGCGCGGAGCCATGAGTGACGCCGGCTGGAACCCACTCGGCTTTGGATCCTGTGCTGGCCCAGATCTGTCCGCCGCGACCGACACCGACAAGCCGTTTGCCGTCAGGTGACACGGCGAGTAGATAGAGCGCAGGCGCCTCGTTCAGAGGTGTAAAAGTGGTGCCCTCATCAGTGCTGATTTGCACCCCGTCTGGGGTGGCGGCGATCAGTTGCCCTTCACTGTCGATGACGAGGCTGAACGCCAGAATTTCTCCGACCGCCGACCAGGTCTCACCGAGGTCGTCAGTGCGGAGGAGCTCCGCAGAGTCCGAGGCGATCCCGTAGAGGGTGTCGTTCTTCCCGACGGCAAGCACGTGGAAGTCTTTCTCGTCGGTGAATGAGACAGGCGTCCAAGATCTGGCGCTGTCGTCGCTCCGGATGATTCCGAGGTTGGGGGAGCCGAGTTCTGGGGCCGTGGTCGGTCCGGGATGCCCGGACGCGAGGAGAGCATCACCGACAGTGATGAGGCCCATTGCGTCGAAGTCGGTCGTCTCGATACGCGAGCCGACCTCCCCATCCGGTGTGGCCGTGTAGATCCCGTCATGGGCACCCAGGAGGTATCCGTCCTCGGAGGGGTTAGGCACGATCGCGTGGACGTGGCTGATGGACGCGGCGTGGTCGTGCCCGGTGGTGGGCTCGGCGGGTGCCGTGCAGCCGGCCAGCACAATGCTGGCCGCGATCGTTGTGGAGAGCGTGAGTGCCGCTCGGTGTCGCTGTCGAAAAGTGGGCAACGTGAGCTTCTTGAGGGTTCGCATGATGGTGTGCGCAACAGATCACGAGGTGGGGTGCGGGAGCCCCGCACCCCACCCCGGGGATCACAGAGTTGCGAGGATCTCCTTCATGGTGGCGATCTCGTCGGTTTGCGTGTCGATGATCGTCTCAGCGAGTGCGATGGCGTCGCTGTTTTGACCGTTGTCGACTTCTTCTTGTGCCATGTCGACAGCGCCCTCGTGGTGCTGGATCATCTGCTCGAGGAACAGACGCCCTGCATCGGGACCGGTGGCATCTTCGAGGGCCTGCATGTCTTCTTCGGACATCATGCCGTCGCCATGGTCCATGCCACCCATGTTGCCCATGTCCGCGTCCCAGTCTTCGAGCCACTGATCCATCTTCTGGATCTCGGGCTCCTGAGCGGCCTTGATCTCTTCCGCGAGGGCGACGACGCGCTCATCGACACCGTCCTTGCTGAGCAGGAGATCGGACATCTCGATGGCCTGCTCGTGGTGCTCCTTCATCATGCGGGCGAACATGACGTCGTCGGCGTTCGCGTCGGCGGATGCGGAGGAGCCGCTGCCGTGGTCCATGCCGTCCATGCCGTTATCGGAGCCGGTCGTGACGACGCAGCCCGTGAGGGCGAGCAGGGCAGTGAGGGTGAGTGCGGCGATGGCCGCGGGTCGAATCTTCATGAGTGTTCTCCAAGGGTCGGTGATTAGGCCCGGCTATTGCCGGTGCCAGGGGTGCGTGCCCGCAGAGCGGGCTAGCGCGCCATCACGTGCGACTGATGCAGAGAACCGTGAGAGAAGGCGGTGGCGGAAGGGCGTGGGCACGGGCGGGCCAGCGTATGGTCGCGGCCGTAAGTATTGCGATCAGTGTCGCGTGCCGCCAGCCGAGCCCGATCCGCCCAAGCAGGATCGTGCCGACCAGGAGCGCGAGGACGCACGCCATCCACGTCATCGGGTCCCCGCCCCCACACGTCGCGCATCCCGCATCCGCTGTCGGTGAGTCCGGCACGGCGGCGGCTTCGGACGTGTCGTGGTGATGGGCAGATACATCGGCCTGCGTGCTGACAGCGACGGTGTCGTGGTGGCCGGCAGTTGTCGCGTGCGAGTTGAAGGAGTGCATCGCCAGCAGACCGGCGATGACCCCCACGGCGACCGCGAGAACGGCCAAGACGGTATGGGTGAGCGTGCGCGGTCCGCGCACCCGTTGTGCGACGTTGATCAGCGACATACCCACCTCCCGTTCTCCTCAGCCTACGTCCGTCACCCTGACCGTTTCTTGCTACTTACCCGCTACTGCGTCCGGGCGGAGATCCAGCCGGCGCAGCAGCTGCGCGTTGAGCGCGACGACGATGGTCGACAGGGACATCAGCACGGCCCCCACGGACATCGGGAGCACGAACCCGATGGGGGCGAGCACGCCGGCCGCGAGGGGGACGGAGAGCAGGTTGTAGCCGGCGGCCCACCAGAGGTTCTGCTTCATCTTCCGGTAGCTGGCCCGTGACAGTTCGATCACCGACAGGACAGACCGGGGGTCGTCGCTGGCGAGGATGACCCCGGCCGAGGCGATCGCGACGTCCGTTCCCGCGCCGATCGCGATACCGACGTCCGCTTGCGCGAGCGCGGGGGCGTCGTTCACACCGTCTCCGACCATCGCGACCTTGCGGCCCTCGCCCTGCAGTTCTTTCACCTTCGAGGCCTTGTCCTCCGGTCGCACTCCGGCGAAGTACCGGTCGATACCCAGCTCGCCCGCCACGGAGGCGGCCACCGCGTCGGCATCACCGGTGATCATGACGACTTGCACGCCCCGCTCGTGGAGGGCCTCGACGGCATGACGCGACTCTGAGCGGATCTCATCCGCCAATCGCAGTGCGCCCGCGACCTGACCGTCGACGAGGACGTGGAGGATGATCGCACCCTCATTGCGCCACTCATCGGCAACCGCCAGCTCCTGGGCGTTCTCCTGCTCGAGCATGTACGGCCCACCGACCTGCACGATGTGCCCATCGACACGCGCACGGACCCCGACCGCCGGCGAGGACTCGAAGTCGGACGAGGCAGGGACCGTGAGGTTCTTCTCCTTCGCCGCGTTGACGATCGCGCGAGCGAGCGGGTGCTCAGAGTCGGCTTCCGCGGCAGCGGCCCAGGCCAACAGCTGGTCAGAATCGGTGCCGGACACGGGGTCGATCGCGGTGACGGCGGGGGTGCCCTTGGTGAGAGTGCCGGTCTTGTCGAACAAGACGGTGTCGACGGTGCGCATACTCTCCAACGCGAGACGATCCTTGATCAGCACACCCCCACGAGCCGCCCGCTCCGTCGCGATCGACACAACGAGCGGGATCGCCAGGCCCAGAGCGTGCGGGCACGCGATCACCAGCACGGTGATCGTGCGGATCACCGCGGCGTCGGGCATGCCGACAACCGTCCAGACGATCGCGGTGATCGCGGCAGCGCCGAGCGCGAACCAGAACAACCACCCGGCAGCTTTGTCAGCGAGCCGTTGCGCCCGCGACGACGAGCTCTGCGCCTCGGTCACCAGCTTCTGGATACCTGCGAGAGCAGTGTCCTCGCCGATCGCGGTGATCTCCACCCGCACACCGGAGTCGGTCGCGACGGTGCCGGCGATGACCTGGTCGCCGTCGCTGCGGCGAACGGGCCGGGATTCTCCGGTGATCATCGACTCGTCCATGCTGGCCGAGCCCTGCACGATCCGCCCGTCAGCGGGGACCCGCCCGCCGGGGCGCACCACCACCACGTCCCCGACGAGCAGGTCAGCGGGCGCGACAGTGACCGTCGAGTCGCCCTCGACCTTTTCCGCCTCGTCTGGCAGGAGAGCGGCCAGGGAATCCAGCGCTGATGTCGTCTGAGCGAGGGATCGCATCTCGATCCAGTGACCGAGCAGCATGATCACAATCAGCAGCGCCAGCTCCCACCAGAAGTCCAGTTCATGATGCAGCAGGCCCAGGCTCGCGCCCCATGACGCGAGGAATGCGACCGTGATCGCGAGGGCGATCAGCAGCATCATTCCGGGCTTGCGTGCACGGAGCTCACTCACCGCGCCGGTGAGGAACGGGGCCCCGCCCCACACGTACATGACGGTTCCGAGAACCGGGGAGATCCACGCGACCCAGGCGGCGTCTGGCAGTGGGTATCCGAGCAGCATCGAGAACATCGTGGAGAACCCGACCACCGGCACCGCGAGGAGCAGCATGATCCAGAACAGGCGCCGGAACTGCCCCACATGATCCCCGTGGCCGCCATGACCGCCGTGACCCTCATGACCGCCGTGCTCGTGTGGTGCAGCCGGGTCGTGGTTCATTGCCGCGTGGTCATGCTCCATCGCGGCCGCGCTCGCGTGATTGTCGTGCGCGGTGTGATCGGTGTGTTCGTCGTGCTGGCTCATCGGAACTCCTTGCTTAGATGCGCCCGGGGTGAGCCGGAAGCCGTCAGATGCGACTCAGGCGTCGCTGGTCGCGAGGGCGTAGCCGGCCTCTTCCACCGCAGCCTTCACAGCAGCCGAATCAACCGGGGCAGCGCTGTGGATAGTTACCCGGGAGGTGCCACCCGCGTTGAGATCCACGGTGACGGACTCGACGCCGTCGACAGCGCTCAGCTCCTCAGTGACGCTCGATGCACAATGCGAGCACGTCATCCCGTCAACAAGTACCTCGGCTGTCACCGCAGCATCAACAGGCGCAGATTTCTCCGTGTTCGATGGCGCAGCGCAGCATGCGCAACCAGCGTTCGCGTCCTTCAGCCCGAGCTCGATGCGATCAGACATGGTGTTCTCCTTCAACTAGACAGACGTGTGGTCATGAACGAACTAGGCGGGCGATCGCTTCGTTGGCCTCACGGACTTTCTCGGCCGCAACTTCGCCGCCCTCCGCACTCGCTTCGGCGACGCAGTGGCTCAGATGATCACTGAGCAGCGACAACGCCACCGTCTCCAGGGCCTTCGTCGCCGCAGAGACCTGCGTGAGGATGTCGATGCAGTACTTGTCCTCATCAACCATTCGTGCGATCCCGCGCACCTGACCCTCAACACGGCTCAGCCGCTTGCGCAGATCCGCCTTGTTGTCGTCGTAGCCGTTCATACGCACAATGATACCCCCTGGGGGTATGCAACACAATCGAGCGATCTTCATTCCGGAACCGTGGCGCAACCATGAAGCCAGCCCTGCTGCGCTCACCGAAAACGATCGTTTGCGGCGCGGTGAGTGAAGGCACACCAGATCGAATGCCAGAAACGTGCGCCGTAAGCGGGTTTCGGTAGGCGTATTCGGTGGGGTGTGAGCCGGATGTACTTACACCCAGGCCCCAGAGATGTCGCCTGGGGTGAAGCCGTTCCAATAGGTCATCAATCACTGTATAGTTCAGTGTGTGCTGACTATTTCCTCACGCCTCGATGTCATGAACCGGCTCGGCCGGGCCATGGCCGATCCCACGCGTTCCCGAATCCTAATGTCTCTGCTCGGTGGACCGAGCTACCCGGCTGTGCTCTCTCGTGAGCTGGAGCTGACGCGTTCGAACGTGTCGAACCATCTCACCTGCCTGCGTGACTGCGGGATTGTCGTTGCCGAGCCGGAGGGTCGCCAGACTCGTTACGAGATCGCCGACCCGCATCTTACGGCTGCGCTCGTCGCGCTCGTGGACGTGACGCTGGCGGTCGATGAGCACGCGCCGTGCGTGGACTCTGCGTGCACGGTGGCTGGCTGCTGTGGGACGGGGGCGGACGCGTGAGCGCGGCGTGTGGCTGCGAGCACGAGCCTGCCCAGCCTGCCACTGCGGCGGAGGATGAGACCGAAGAGGTTGTGCGGCCCTGGTGGAGGGACCGTGGGATCATGGTGCCGGTCTTCTCCGGTGTCGCATTCCTGGCCGGTCTGATCCTTGAATGGTCCGGCCTCGAGATCCCGGCGCTGGTGTTGTTCTGGGCCGGTCTGCTCCTCGGTGCGTCGACGTTCACGCCCGGCGCGATCCGGAAACTGTTCAAGGGCAAGCTCGGTATCGGGCTGCTGATGACGATCAGCGCGATCGGCGCGGTCATCCTCGGCTACGTGGAGGAGGCTGCGGCTCTGGCGTTCTTGTACTCGATTGCTGAGGCGCTCGAGGACAAAGCGATGGACCGTGCCCGGGGCGGGCTGAGGGCGCTGCTGAAGCTCGTGCCGGAGACAGCGACCGTGCTGCAGAACGGCGTCTCTGCGCAGGTGCCCGCGAGAGAGCTGACGGTCGGCCAGGTCATGGTGGTCCGTCCCGGCGAGCGGATCGCAACCGACGGGATCGTCCGTTCTGGCCGCTCCAGCCTGGACACCTCGGCGATCACCGGGGAGTCGATCCCCGTCGAGGTCGAGCCCAGCGATGCGGTGTCGGCCGGTGCGATCAACAGCGCCGGCGCGCTGGAGGTCGAAACGACCGCTGCGGGCACCGACAACTCGCTCACCACGATCGTGGAGCTGGTCGAGAAGGCGCAGACCGAGAAGGGCGAGCGTGCACGTCTCGCGGACAAGATCGCCCGCCCGCTCGTGCCCGGTGTGCTGATCCTCGCAGCGCTCGTCGCGATCATCGGGTCGCTGCTGGGAGATCCAGAGGTATGGATAACCCGCGCGCTCGTTGTGCTGGTCGCGGCGTCTCCGTGTGCACTGGCAATTTCGGTGCCGCTGACGGTCGTCGCCGCGATCGGTGCGGCAAGTAAGTTCGGCGTGATCATCAAGTCTGGCGCTGTCTTCGAGCGCTTCGGCACAGTACGTCACGTCGCCGTCGACAAGACCGGCACCCTTACCCGCAACGAGCCCGCCGTCACCGCCGTGCTCACCACCAATGGTGTGACGGAGGCTCAGGCGCTGGCCTGGGCGGCCGCGTTGGAGCAGCACAGCACGCATCCTCTCGCCGCCGCGATCACCGCCGCCGCTCCGGGCACTCCGGCAGCTGCAGACGTGACCGAGCAGGCCGGCCATGGCATTGACGGCACCGCGGACGGATCGAAAATCACTGTCGGAAGTCCTCGTTGGCTTGACGCTGGCGAGCTCGGCAACCGGGTCGTAGCTCTCGAGGAGCAGGGCATGACCGTCGTGATCGTCCACTGTGACGGGTCACCGGTCGCCGCGATCGGCGTTCGTGACGAGTTGCGCACTGAAGTCCCCGAGGTCGTCCGGACACTCACAGGTCAGGGCGTTGGTGTGACGATGCTCACCGGCGACAACGCCCGCACGGCTCATGCGCTGGCTGCGCAGGCCGGGATCAGTGACGTGCGCGCCGAGCTGCGCCCTGAGGACAAGGCGACCGCGATTCGAGAGCTGTCGAAGGCGGGGCCGGTCGCAATGATCGGCGACGGCATCAACGATGCCCCAGCCCTTGCTGGTGCGGACGTCGGTATCGCTATGGGCGCCACGGGCTCCGATGCGGCGATCGAATCCGCGGATGTGGCCTTCACCGGTCACGATCTCCGCCTCATCCCACGGGCGTTTGACCACGCCCGCCGGGGCCGCCGGATCATCAACCAGAACATCATCCTGTCGCTGCTGATCATCACCGCACTGCTTCCGCTCGCACTCTTCGGGGTGCTTGGGCTCGCGGCCGTCGTCATGGTGCACGAGGTCGCAGAGGTCATCGTGATCCTCAACGGCCTACGTGCCGCCCGCACCCGCACACCACGGGTGGCCAGCTGATGCTCGCCACCATCGGGTCAGCGATCGGCCTGTTCGCCGCGACCAACATCGACGACGTTGTCGTCCTCACCGTGCTGTTCCTCGCCTCCAGCCGAGGAAAACCCCGGCCATGGCAGATCGTTGCAGGTCAATACCTCGGCTTCATCACCCTCGTCGTAATCAGTGTGATCGCTGCGCTCGGCCTCACCATCGTCCCGGACGAATGGGTCGGCTTCCTCGGCCTGATCCCGCTCGGCATCGGCATCTGGACGCTCATTCGCGGCCTGCGCCGTAACAGCGATGACGATGATGACGACTCGAAGATCACCGCGGTCGGACTATGGGGGGTCGCGGGAATCACGATCGCCAACGGTGCGGACAACATCTCCCTGTACACGCCGATCTTCCGCACCAGCACGCCAGGCGACGTCGCCGTCATGATCGTCGTGTTCCTCATCCTCGTCGCCGTATGGTGCGCCGCCGGGCGGCTGATCGGCACCAACAAGGCCGTCACCGAGGGACTGGAGCGCGTCGAGCACTGGCTCGTACCGGCCGTGTTCATCGGTCTTGGGCTGTTCATCCTGATCGAATCCGGCGTCATCGTCCGCTTGATCGAGGTCCTCGCATGACATCGTCCGAGGCAGAATCTCAGCCGTCTGTTGCGCGACAGCTGCCGTCCGCGCGGCGTTGGCAGCTCACCGGCGGAGCGCTCCTGATCGCGCTGGTCGTCGTTCTGATCGATCAGGGGACGAAAGCGTGGGCCGAAGCGACCCTCACCGAGCGCGAGCGCATCCCGCTGATCGGTGACCTGCTTGGCCTGCAACTCGCGTACAACCCCGGTGCGGCATTCTCGTTCGGGGAGGGCTTCACCTGGGTGTTCGCGTTGCTCGCTGTCGCAGCCACCGTCACAGCGATCGTGTTCGCGTTCCGGATTCGCCGCCTGGGGTGGGCGGTCATCGTCGGCGCGCTCGGTGGAGCTGCCGCCTCACATGCAGGCGACCGCCTCTTCCGGGATCCGGGATTCGCCCAGGGGCACGTCGTTGACTTCCTCGCCTACGGGAACTGGTTCATCGGGAACATTGCCGACATCGTGATCTTCGCTGCCGCGATCGCCGGAGGGTTCCTTATGATCCGTGGCGGTGATGAGTCCAAAGACTGACCCCGATGCTTCACGGCGACAGACCGCGCCGAAATCGATCGTTACCGGTCAGTTCGGGCGATGACATCCAGGAAGTCCCGTACATGAGGCGGCGGAGCCGTCCCCGCCCAGATGGCGGTGAGCGGGCGGGTGATCTGGAGATTGTTGATCCGAACTCGGACGAGTCGGCCGGCACGGGTGTCCTCGGACACTGCGAGGGAGCTCAGCGCGCCGGGGGCGATGCCGGCCATAATCGCGCTGCGAACGCCGAGCGTGGTCGTCAGCACGGCTGCGGGCTCGGCTGCGAGTGGAAAGCCCGCCACGGCGAGGGCGTTCTCGAGCGCTCGTCGGGTGCCGCTGCCGGTCTCGCGGAGCACCAACCCAGTGGCCGCCAGTTCACGAACGGACACCTGGCGGGTCTTCGCCCACCGGTGACCGTGCTGCACAACGACTTCGATGGTGTCGTAAGCAACAGTGACTGACCGGAGGCCGGCGGGAACGACAGGGGTCTCGATGAGCCCGAGGTCTGCGGTTCCCTCGCGTATGGCCTCGACGACCGTGCTGCTGTTGGCGGCTGTGAGCTGAACGACCGGGCCGTCATCGCCGTGAGAGATGCGCCACCGGGCGATCCATTCCGGTAGGAGGTGTTCTGCGATCGTGAGGCTCGCGGCGATGCGCATCATCTTCCCGCGATCCGTGCGGAGCGAATCGACAGCATCCGAGAACTCATCGGCCGCCGTCAGCAGCGTTGTTCCCCAGCCGACAATCAGCTCGCCCGCCGGAGTCAATCGCGAACCCCGTGCAGAACGCACCAGGAGTCGCACGCGCAAATCTTTTTCCAGTTTCCGGATGCGCAGAGACACCGCCTGCTGACTCACGCCCAACTGCGTGCTTGCCGCCGACATGCTGCTTTCCTTCACGACGAGCGCCAAGGCTCGCAGTGCCTCCAAGTCCGGCCCGTTGCGCATCTTCCGCCTCCCAAGCACAAGCATAACTTGTATGGCGGACGGTATCTGCCTCTACTCGCACGAGCGGTCCGAGGAAATGATGGATGCATGACCCATGCCCAGGACGTTGCGACCGCCCGACCGGAACACACGCTGCTTGCCCGAGTCCGCGCGCTGCTGCCCGGGCTTGTCCTCTGCCTCGCCGCGGCCGGAGCATCGTACGGGGTCAGCCTGCTGCTGCCGGGAGTCAGCCCGCTCATTATCGCGATCGTGCTTGGCGTACTCCTGGCCAACGTCGTCCGGCTGCCAGCGGCAGCCTCCGACGGCATAGACTTCTCCGCGAAAAAGCTCCTGCGCGCCGGCATCGTCTTCCTCGGACTCCAACTGGTACTGACAGACATCCTCGAACTCGGAGCCCCGATGCTGGTCGTCATCGTGTGCATTGTCGCCGGCGGACTGTTCGGCACCGTTCTCCTGGGGAAGCTGCTACGGGTTCCATCCGGGCTCTCGCTGCTAATCGCCTGCGGATTCTCCATCTGCGGCGCGGCAGCCGTGGCGGGCGCGGCAGGGGTCACCGATCCGGACGACGAGGCCGAGGAAGACACCATCACCGCGGTCGCCCTCGTGGTGATCTTCGGAACGCTGATGATTCCCCTCGTCCCACTGATCACGGACCTGCTTGGCCTGGGCTCCGAGACGGCCGGGATGTGGGCAGGGGGTTCCATCCATGAAATCGCGCAAGTCGTCGCCGCTGGAGGCATCATCGGTGGCGGAGCGCTCACGGTCGCGGTCATCGTCAAACTCGCCCGAGTGCTGCTGCTCGCCCCTGTCGTGGCCATCCTTAGCATCCGGCAGCGCCGTCTCAGCCGTACGGCAGGCGAACCCAGTCAACAGAGGTCGAGTTCGAAGCTGCCGCCCATCGTCCCGCTGTTCATCATCGGGTTCATCGCCATGGTGCTCCTGCGTTCCTTTATCCCTCTGCCGGACTTCGTGCTGACGACCGGCGGGCTGCTGCAGACAGGGTTGCTGGCTGCAGCGATGTTCGGACTCGGCTGCGGCGTCAAGATTCGGAACCTCATCAAGGTGGGCCTCAAGCCCTTCGCCCTCGCCGCGCTCTCCACCCTCCTCGTCGCCACCATCGCCTATTGCGGAGTCACCCTCGCCGGCTGAACATGGCCGGCACCAGGGCGTCACTACGCGCCGCAAACGATCGTTTCCGGCGTGATTTCGTATTCTGTTCTGCGAGGGGTGCCGCAAACGTGCACCGGAAGCCGGTTTCGACAGACAGTTTCGGCGCGCTGGAGGACCAAGTCTCGCTCGATGCCGAGCTTGAGGTCCGAGGATCGGTTGCTCTTCAGTGGATAACGGAGAAGGGGCGGCCTTGAGGCCGCCCCTTCTTTCTGCATGAATCGTGACTCAGTGGCCGGCGCCGAGGTTGCCGGTGAGGCGGCCGTGGAAGGCTGCTGCGGTGTCGTTGAGTCCTTCGATGGTGACGTTCCTTCCGTGGTTCTCGTACTTGGTGACGATCGCGTCGAGGGCCGCGACGGTGGAGGCGTCCCAGACGTGTGAACGGCTCATGTCGATGATCACGGTGTCGGGGTCGTCGGCGTACTCGAACTGGGTGGTGAGGTCGTTGCTGGAGGCGAAGAAGAGTTCTCCGTCGACGGCGTAATGCGCTTTGGCGCCGTCGTCGCTGAGGGTGCGGGTGACACTGACGAAGTGGGCGACCCGTCGAGCGAACATGATCATCGCGGCGATGACTCCGAGGATGACGCCGACGGCGAGGTTGTGGGTCCAGACTGTGGCGATGACGGTGATGAGCATGACCGCCGTCTCACTCTTCGGCATGCGCTTGAGCGTGCTCAGGCGGATGCTGTGCCAGTCGAAGGTCGCGATCGAGACGAGGATCATGACGGCGACGAGTGCTGCCATGGGGATGATCGCCACCACGTCACCGAGCGCGAGCACGAGGACCAGCAGAAAGACACCGGCGAGGAAGGTCGAGATCCGGGTGCGTGCACCGGAGGCTTTGACGTTGATCATCGTCTGGCCGATCATTGCGCAGCCACCCATGCCGCCGAACGCGCCGGAGAGAACGTTCGCAGCTCCCTGGCCGAGCGCTTCGCGGGTCTTGCGGGAGTGGGTGTCGGTGATGTCGTCGACGAGCTTCGCGGTCATGAGCGACTCGAGCAGGCCGACCACGGCCATAGCCAGCGCGTAGGGAGCGATGATCTGCAGCGTCTCGAAGGTGAGCGGCACGTTCGGGATGAACAGCTCGGGAAGGCTCTCGGGGAGTTTTCCCTGATCGCCGACGTTCGGGACATTCCAGGCGAAGACCACGACTGCCGCGGTGAGCAGCACGATGGCGACGAGTGGCGCCGGGATGACCTTCGTGATCCGCGGCATGAGATACATCACCAGCAGACCCACCGCGACGAGCGGGTAGACCAGCCAAGGAACCCCGATCAACTGCGGGAACTGCGAGGTGAAGATCAGGATCGCCAGAGCGTTCACGAATCCGACCATCACCGAGCGCGGGATGAACCGCATGAGCTTCGCGACGCCGAGCAACGCGAGGACGATCTGGATGAGACCGCCGAGGAGCACCGTGGCGATGAAGTAGTCCATGCCGTACTCGCGGGCCACCGGCGCGATGACGAGCGCGATCGCTCCGGTGGCGGCGGTGATCATGGCAGGGCGTCCGCCGAGGAAGGCGATCGCGACGGCCATGATGAAGGATGAGAACAGGCCGACGCGGGGGTCGACGCCCGCGATGATCGAGAACGCGATCGCCTCGGGAATCAAAGCGAGTGCGACGACGAGGCCGGCGAGGACTTCCCGGGTGAGCAGGCGCGGGCTGCGCAGCGCCTGCATGACGGCGGGTTCGATGCGGTAACGCGCCGCGGAGTCGCGGGCGGGGGTGACGGCAGTCATGTGCCCTCCGGAGTGTTGGGCTCTCTCGTGAGAGCGCGGGAAACGATGAGGAGCGCAGCAGTGCGCAGGCGCCGGTCAGGCCGACGCGGGAAGATGAGGGGAGCAGGCGCGAGAACCGCGCCGCATCTAGACTCTAACGTTACGTGAGTGTTTTGGGGAATGCAATGGAAGACGAACACCCGAACGTCAAGACGATGCGGATAGGCGAGGTGGCCGAGCGCACAGCGCTCTCGTTCCGCTCGCTTCGACACTGGGACGACGTGGGGCTCGTGCAACCGTCCGCACGCACGGAGGGTGGGTTCCGGCTCTACACCGAGAAGGACGTCGAACGCATCCTCATCATCCGCAGGATGAAGCCGCTGGGATACACCCTCGACGAGATGCGTGAACTCCTCGACGTCGTCGACGCCCTCACCGTCGACCCGAGCGATGTCGCGCTGCGCGCCCGGATCGACGACATCCGCGACGGCGCCGACCAGCGTCGTCAGAAGCTCACGGAGCAGCTCGCCATGGCCGACGAGTTCGTGCAACTGCTCGGACAGCTCTAGAGCGACGGATCGACCTGGTTCGAGGCCTCACGCGCGCAACGAAGGGCATGCCGAAAGTGATGGTTCCGGCGCAGCGATCCACGCCCAGCTGTGTCGAAGTCCAACGTTCCCGGTGATCGCGGCCGCTCTCTCCGCCGCAGCGGCCGATCGAGTCCTCGGTGCGCACATCTTCGACCCGGCGAACGGTGGGGTCCTGCTGTGGCAGCACCTGTTCTGGTTNNACCCCGAGGTGTACATCATCGCGTTGCCGTTCTTCGGCGTCGTGTCCGAGATCTTCCCGGTGTTCAGCCGTAAGCCGATCTTCGGGTACAAGACCTTGGTCTATGCGACGATCGCGATCGCGGCCCTGTCCGTGGCGGTGTGGGCGCACCACATGTACGTCACCGGATCCGTGCTGCTGCCCTTCTTCGCACTCATGTCGATGCTCATCGCGGTGCCGACGGGTGTGAAGATCTTCAACTGGATCGGAACGATGTGGCGAGGGTCCGTGACCTTCGAGACTCCGATGGTGTTCGCCCTCGGATTCTTGGTCTCTTTCGTCTTCGGTGGTCTGACGGGTGTCATTCTGGCGGCCCCGCCGCTCGATTTCCACGTCTCTGACACCTACTTCGTGGTCGCGCACTTCCACTACGTGGTGTTCGGCACCGTGGTGTTCGCGATGTTCGCGGGCTTCTACTTCTGGTGGCCGAAGTGGACGGGACGCATGCTCAACGAGCGTCTCGGATACGTGCACTTCTGGATGCTGTTCATCGGCTTCCACATGACCTTCCTCATCCAGCACTGGCTGGGCGTCGACGGCATGGTGCGACGCTACGCGGACTACTCCGCCGCAGACGGCTGGACCTGGCAAAACCAGGTCTCCACCATTGGCGCGATGATCCTCGGTGCGTCGATGATCCCGTTCTTCCTGAATGTATGGATCACGGCCCGCCGGGCGCCGAAGGTCACGGTGAACGACCCGTGGGGTTACGGTTCATCGCTGGAGTGGGCGACGTCGTGCCCGCCGCCGCGTCACAACTTCACGTCGATCCCGCGCATCCGCAGCGAGCGGCCCGCCTTCGACCTGAACCACCCTGAGGCGGCGGAGTTCGCCACCACGGCACCTGGCGAACAACAGCGCCAGTAGGCCACGCTCACGGTGCCGCCGAGCTGTTGCTAATCCCTCGGAGCGGCCCAGAACCGCTGGTCAGCTGGCTTCGCGTTCCTCCACACTCGCGTTGCTGACTGACCGGCGAGGTGACGGAGTCGATTCGCCGGAATCGGTTTCTCGCGCAAGTCGGTAGATGCTCGTCTCGAGCTCGCGATGACGGATCGACTGGATCACGAACAGCGCCACGCCGAGTGCGACGGCGACGAACGACGCCCAGACGTTGGCGGGAATGCCCCAGAAGCCGTCGCTGGTCGGGTCGATGCGGATGGCTTCCAACCAGCTGCGGCCGAGGCCGTACCAGATGAGATAGAGCGCGAACGTGCGACCCCATCGGAGGGCGATTCTGCGCTCGAGGAGCAGGATGATCGCGACACCGGCGAGGTTCCAGAGAATCTCGTAGAGGAACAGCGGATGGAAGAGAGTCCCGTCGGCGAGACCTTCGGGGAATTTCGCGTTCGTGGATTCGATCTCGAGTCCCCAGGGCAGGACAGTCGGGAGGCCGAAGAGTTCGTGGTTGAAGTAGTTGCCGATACGGCCGATCGCTTGAGCGATGAGCAGGCCGGGTGCCAGTGCGTCGGCGAACGACCAGAGGCGGATTCCGGCTCGTCGGCAGCCGATCCACGCGCCGAGCGCGCCGCCGATCAAGGACCCGTAGAGGGCGTTGCCACCATCCCAGATCGCGAAGATGTCTGCGAGATTCGCACCGGGATAGAAGTAGTCGCCGACGTGGGTGAAGACATGGTAGAACCGGGCGCCGATGATCCCCAGCGGCACCGCCCACAAGGCGATATCGATGACCACGCCCGGCTCCGCGCCTCGACGGGCGAGTCGACGCTGGGTGAGGATCACCGCCACGATCATTCCCGTGATGATGCACAGGGCATAGGTGTGGATGGTGAGGGGGCCGATGGCGAACTGGGCCCAGTTCGGATCAGGGCTGGGGATACTCATGCGCACACCGCGCAACTATAGTCCCCGAGAGTCCGCATACCCACCTGGGTATGCGGACTCGTGGGATACTGAAAGGGCGTCGTCCATCAGGGACGTGAGAAGCAAGGGGTGCCCGAATGATCGAGACCATGGAAGCCAGCGTTTCCGAGGACACCGTCATGCCCGAGGAGGCCGGAGCCGCTCGAGCTGCGCAGCAGCGGAAAATCGTCAACCGTCTGCGTCGTGCTCAGGGACAGCTCGCTGCGGTGATCACCGCCGTGGAGTCTGGTGGTGAATGCCGCGACATCGTCATTCAGCTCGCCGCAGTATCGAAGGCGCTGGATCGTGCCGGGTATGCGATCGTCGCATCCGCGATGCGCAATTGCGTGGCCGACCCGGAGAGCGAGTCGCTGACACCGGACGAGTTGGAGAAGCTGTTCCTCACCCTCGCGTGAACGACCGCGCCTACCGGTTGAACAGTCGGGCGAAGAACCCCGTCGACGGTTCGTTGGCGTGTCCGTCGCAGCGCTGCGACCGAGGGATGCCGCGCATCACCTGATCGACGTGCTGGCCGCACCCCTTCCACGTCGCCTTGCCGCACTTCTTGCAGGTCACTTGGTAGCACATGGGGTCTCCTTCAATCGTTGCTACGAGAGCATCAGGAAGAGCTTTTCGATCTCTTCCGTGGTCATATCGGTCGGTTCCTTGTCCGCGTCATCCACGGAGAGGCACTCTTTCAAAGCGTCGGCGACGATCACGAAGCCCGCACGGTTCAACGCGCTCGTCACCGCTGCCAGCTGGATGACGACATCCCGACACCCCGCGTCGGCTTCGACCGCGGCGATCACCGCGTCCAGTTGCCCCCGCGCGCGTCGCAAGCGGTGCACCACGCGCCGCTGAGCGCCAGAGTCCGCTCTGCCGGCCGGAAGCGGGTCGGTGAGGACTGTCATTCCGATCCGCCCGCGGAGGACTCGTCCAGCTGCCGACGCACATCATCCATATCCAGCCCGCGGACGGCAGTGATGACCTGGTCGAGTTGAGCCTCGTTGAGCGCCCCTGGTTGCGAGAAAACGATGATCCCGCTGCGGAACACCATCAGGGTAGGAATCGAGCGGATGTTGAACGCGGCTGCGAGCTCCTGTTCGGCTTCGGTATCCACCTTGCCGAACGTGATGTCCGGGTGCGCGCTCGATGCGGATTCGAACACGGGCGCGAAGGCGCGGCACGGGCCGCACCAGGCGGCCCAGAAGTCGAGAATCACGATATCGGTGCCCTCGATCACTTCGCGCAGTGCAGTGCCGGTCACCGTTGTGGTGCTCATTCGGTCACGCTGCCGTGTCGAGGTGACCGGGGCAGCGCTGTTCCACGGGAACCCCGTGGAGCGCTTCTTCCACGTGCTGCCCGCAGCCCTCCCATGTGGCCTTGCCGCACACGTCGCACGTCACTCTCGCGCACATCTCTGTCTCCTTCTTTCGGGATCATCGACAATCGTACTATACCCCCCAGGGTATTATGTCTTCATGCCCTCCTCCTCTGAGATGCCTGAACGCCCGACGATCGGACAGTGGGTGACCGGAGTGGATGTGCCGGTTGTGAACGAGCGTGCCGTCCGAGCATCGGCCGGCATCCTGTTCCTTGGCGGCTTTGCTGCGTGGATGTGGGCGTTGGCGACCGGGGACTTGCAGCCGATGCGCGCCTTCGGCATGGTCTTCGCGGTGGAGATGCTGATCCGGCTCGTCGTCGGAACGGCATACACCCCGACTCTGCTGCTGGGCACTCTGCTCACCCGTGCGCAACGTCCGGAATGGGTTGAGGCTCGCTCGAAGGTGCTGGCGTGGAGCCTCGGATTGGGTATGGCATTGGTGGGATGCGTCAGTCTCGGCTGGCTTGGGCTTCCCGCGGTGGTCGCTCAGGCGATCTGTGGCGGATGCCTGCTTCTCCTGTATCTGGAGACGGCGTTCGGGTTCTGCGCGGGGTGCGCTCTGGCGCGACGCTTTTCGCGCCGCAAGCCGGAGCTGTGCGCCGGGGACACGTGCACCTATACGCCCCCGCCGCGGGGCTCGAAGCATTCAGTGCTGACGGACTGACGGCATTCAGGTCAGAGGGATGATGGTCGTGACGAGGGTGACGACCGCGATGACGAGCACGAGCACGGCGAAGCCGATCTGCAGTCCCTTGCCCGGGAGCTTGGCCGCCAGACGTGCACCCAAGAGCGATGCGATCATCGCGGGGATGGTGAAGGCCACGGTGAGGGGAACGTCGATGCCGCCGATGCTTGCGTGTGCGGCGGCACCGGCCAGCGAGTTCGCGACCGTCACGACGAGCGAGGTACCGATCGCGAGCTTCATCGGGAGGTGCAAGAGGAGGGCCAGCGCGGGAACGATGACGAACCCCCCGCCGACGCCCAACAGACCCGTGAGCATGCCCACGCCCAAACCGATCAGGATCGCGTGGATGAGCCAGCGCGGCTGTCGTTCTCCCTGGGATGCATTGTCGGGGATCGGTCGGAGCATCCGCACGCCCGCGACGAGCATGAGCGCGCCGAATCCGATCAAGAGCAGCGATTGCGGGAGCAGGGCGTTCACGGCGGTACCCACGAGTGCTGCCGGAATGCCCGCCGCGCTCACGGCCGCCGCGACCGGCCAATCAACGCCGCCGCGAAGGCGCGGCACTACTGCGGTGGATGCGGAGGCGATCGCCATGACGAGAGATGCGGTCATGGCGTCGGCGACCGGGACTCCGACCAGGCCGACGAGCGCGGGCACGGAGATGATTCCGCCGCCGGCGCCGACCAGTCCCATGACGGCGCCCACGACGACGCCGAGGGCGATGACGAGGAAGATCACCTCAGACGCGCACGTAGGCGGCGCCCGTCCATTGCTGCTCCGCAAGGTGGATGACGGCCGATGGCACGACGGTGACGCCCTCCGTCAGCTGGTCCTGCTCGATACGTTCACGTTCCATGCTGTTGCCGCATGCCGCGACGTCGATCATGCCTCGGAGAGTGTCGGCGAGGTCCTCGTCGAAACCTGCGCCGCTGACAAGTCCCGCAACGGCCGGCCCCTGCACCACCACGCGGATGCGTGCTTCCGGAAGTCCGTGGCTCGCATTGCGAGCAACTCGCAGTGCGCCGGTGATCACCCCGGGGTCAGAGCCGAAGGCGTGGATCAGAAGCATGTGCTGCTCGCTCACGATTGCACCGACCGGCCCGACTCGATCCAGGCCGACGTGCCCCCAGCGACGTTCACTGCCCGGATGCCGGCGGACGCCAGCGCCTCACACGCTCTGGCGCTTCGACGCCCGGATTGGCAGATCACATAGACGGCACCCGTCGTGTCTATCTCGGCACTGTGATCTCTCACCTCGCCGAGAGGGATGTTGCGGGCACCCGGCACGTGGCCGTCCCCGTACTCATCCGGTTCGCGCACATCGATGACGACTGCGGAAGGGATGGCGGCAAGCTCGTCTACAGAGATCTCGTTCATGTTCACGCTTCTTTCACGACTGATGGAGGATCAGGAGGCTACGGGTGTCTCCACCGGCTGGCCGGCGCGCACCCACCCGAGGTAGCTGCCTTCGAGCTCGACGACCGGGATCCCCGCTCGACGCAGCGCCTGGCTGGCGACGATGTTGCGGGCACCGCTCTGACAATAGGTGACGATCGTCCGATCCGCGGGAAGCTCATCACTGTCCCACAGCACCCGCCCGGCCCCGATCCGGGTCGCACCGGGGACATGCCCGTCGGCATACTCGCTCGCCTGTCGGACATCGAGAACAAACGCGTCCTCGAGGTTTGCCACCGACTCTGGAGCGATCGTGTCCGAGGGCACCGTGGGAAGGTCGCCGAGCGAGGTGACGAACCCCGCGTACGAGTCGATCCCGACCCGGATGAGGTGATCGCGAACTTCGATGGCCTGCGGCCCGTCGTGGACGAAGAGCAGCAGTGGGCGCTTTTCGCGTTCGGGATCCACCGCCCACGCGCCCCATGCCGCCGTCTTACCCACGGCCGGGATCGCCAATGCGCCCGGCACGGAGCCCGCCCTCACGGCGTCAGGGGTGCGGGTGTCGACGAATACGACGTCATCGGCATCGACGGCACCCGCCGCGCGGTTCGCGTCGAGTTCGACCAGGTCGGAGAGCGGTCCGAGGACCGAGGGGCCATCCCGATTCTCCCGCTTCATCCGCGCGAAGTATGCATGCGCATCAGGCTGCCCATCCAGAAGCTCTGCGACGAATCCGTCCCTGTCGCCGGCGGCAAGATACGGCCCCCACCAGGCGTGAAGCCGTTCGTAGCCCACGGTCGTCGACGCAATGGCGCCGAGCGCCTTCCCGCACGCACTTCCCGCACCGTGCGCAGGATGAACCTGCACGTGATCAGGAAGTGCGAGGAAGACCGTGCGCAGGCTGTCGAACAGATCCAGCGCACCCTGGAATCGGGTGTCCACCCCGCCGGCGGCTTCGTCCAGGAGATCGGGTCGCCCGAGATCACCGACGAAGACGAAGTCACCGGACAGCACATATCCCGGTTCGTCAGCGAACGCACCGTCGGTGACCAGGAAGACAAGGTGTTCAGGGGTGTGCCCGGGCGTATGCCGTGCCTGCACCCGGATGTTCCCCACCGTGATGATGTCTTCGTCGTGCAGGCGGTTCGCGGGGAAGCCATACTCCCAGTCGGCCCCACCCTCGCCGGAGACGAAGATATCAGCGCCGGTTGCGTGCGCCAGTTCGCGCGTCCCGGAGAGGTAGTCCGCGTGAATGTGGGTCTCCGTCACGGCTGTGATGCGCAGCCCGTGCTTCTTCACCGCATCGAGATAGATCCCGATATCCCGTCGCGGATCGACCACGACGGCGTCCCCCGTGGCCTGGCAGCCGATCAGATAGCTGGCCTGAGCGAGATCCTCATCATAGAAGCGTTCCAACAGCATGACATTCCCTTCGAAAACCTCACCCCAGCATACCCCCAGGGGTATGCCTGTCAAGGTGGCGGTGCAAGCGCGAACTCGGTCGCCTGCGTCGTCGCCATGAGAACGGCACCCGAGCGCAGCGCGAGTGCGGGCGCGGGGCCGGGGTCATCGACGAATGCTGCGGCATCGACATCCCGTCTGATGTATCCGCTCGAGGCGGTGAACCAGACGCTGTCCGTGGTGGCCGACACGGGCTGACTGGCTGACGGAACCTCCTGCTGCCAGAGCTCTCCCAGAGACGGAGAGACTGCGATCACAGTCCGCCTGGTTGGTGTGTCTGTGGTGAAGAAGACCGTGTCCTCAGCTGGCGTGGAGAGGGTTCTCGCAGCAGGTGTGCCAGGGAGAGTCGCAAGGAGTGTGCCGTCGTCGAAGCGGTGGACCGTGAACTGGACGCCGTCGGCCGTCGGCCACTCGAGGACGAGCACGTCGCCCGCAGGGATCGTCGAGTCTGCCGCGACGCGCGCCGGACCACTTGTCCCGGGCGGTGCTTCGGGCTCGGACTTCCACAGCAGAGGAGCTCCGTCAGCTGCCGCATCCCGCACGGCCACTCCCGTCGGCGTGTTCGAGGCCAGGAGTCCTCCGCGCGCGTACGCCGGTCGTTCGGTGTCGGGCAGATCAATCGCCTCGCCTGTGCGCGGTGAGAGTGCCGTCCCCGATGCCGGCTCATCGGTCAGAGCGCCACCCAGCATCTCGACTGTGATCAGGCCGAGGTCGGACATCCCACCGTTCACGCTCACCGGCCCCCACGCCACGGCCCCGTCGTCGCGAAACGCCGTCGCCGTGGTCTCTGTGGCGATGACACCGTCGTGCAAGGCTGCGTCGGAATCGAGGATGACGAGCAGGTCTTCCCCATCGACTCGCGTGACAGCGAACCCCGTGCAGGCAGGGTTCGTGCGTGCTTCCCACTGCTGTTCTCCGTCTGTCACGACGAAGGTGAGTTCCGCTGACTGTGGGCTCGGATAGCGGACGGCCACAAGACCATCGCCGAACCGGGTGGGGGACCGATCGAACACGACGGTGTCACTCGCGGCCGTGACCTCCCCGGCGGACGCTCCCAGCGGCTCGCTCGTGCATCCCGTCAACACCAGCACGGCGGCGACTGCTACGCAGGTCCAAGTCAGGCGGCGGTTCATCGCTGATCCCTGCCGTGTCGACCGTGCGGTGATCCCTGCTGCAGATTCTCGACAGAAGTTGCCACCCTGCGGTTCATGATGTGCGCTACTCTCAGCTATATACCCACGGGGGTATGGAATCGGAGGGGTGTCATGCCTGTTATCGCTTTTCTTGGATCGACCGCTGGCCGCTGGGTGCGGGGCATCCTCGGTGTTGCTCTGAGCGCGGTCGGTGTGATCGCGGGCCAGTGGTGGCTGCTTCTGCTTGCCCCGGGTCTGCTCTTCCTCGCGTCAGCTGTGTTCGATTTCTGCCTGCTCGGACCGTTGGCGAAACTGCCGATGCGGGGCCCTGCATTCCGTGCGGCATGTGCTCGACCTCGTAACGCGTAGACGACTCCTCTCGATCAGCTCGGGCGGCGCACCAGGACGACACTGTCGATGAGCGTCGCTCGGCGCCCATCCGGCCCGATCGCCTCGCGCTCGTGGAGTTCGCAGCGGTCGACGTGCCAACCGTCGGGGAGCTCCATGGTCGCGAGATCGCTTTCCGGGGTCGGGAAGCTCACAGAGGAAGCGGATGCGGCGTCTGCCCAGGGAGGCGGCGCTGCGTGAGCCACGACAAGAAGCGAGCCGCCCGGCGCCACGAAGTCCTTGCTGCGTCTCACGATGTCCGACCTCGGGATCTTCACCGGCCAGGAGTGAAGAAACGCCGATGTGACGAAATCGAACGTCTGCGTGGTCGTCCACTCGCTCAAGTCGGCTGCGACGAAACTGACAGCGTTGGCGCCCAGGCCGACACTCGCCGCGGCGGTGCGAGCTCTCTCCGCGGCAGTGTCAGAGAGGTCTACGCCCACCGTCAGCCACCCGCGGGATGCCAACCACACGGCATCGCCGCCTTCGCCGCAGCCGAGATCGAGAGCTGATCCGGGTTCCAGGGACTCGGCGACCTCTCGGACGACCGTATTCACACGCCCTGACCACACGGCTTCCGAACTCGCGTATCGGGCCTCCCAGAACGTCTGTGCGTCAGAAGAATCTGCGTCCGTCATGGTTGGCTCGCTTTCTGTGATCGTGCGATGTCTGGGGCGTTGCGGAGGCCGCGGTGTCACGTGATCCCGAGAAGGACCGGTGTGAACAGTGCCGCGATCCACACCGCGAGGACGAGGAGCGCAATGAAGAGCGCCCTCCGCACCCCCTTCCGGTGAGCAGTGTCGCCCCACAGGTGGGATCGGGTTTCTTGCCGCATCGCTCGATTCGCTTCGCGGCGAATCACTGGGTCGTTCATGTCGAGGTGGCCTGACCGCGCGTGCGCGGCGATCGCCTCCGATCCGGAGTCGTCGTGAGGGTCGTTCGTCTCGGGGATTTTTCGAGCCATCGTCTCCTCCTTCGTCTCCGACGGGCCGTGCGACCAGGCAATCTTGATATACCCCATGGGGTACATGGAGCTGGTGTTGTCGGTCATTTCGGATCCCTTGTGGGGGCGGGGAGACGCTTACGGCGACGGCTCCACAGGGCGAGGATGAGGGCAGCGATGATGAGGATGAGAGTGATGTCGACGAGCGGGTTCGCCAACATGCTCGCGTTCGCCTGCAACCAGGCTTGAGCCTCGACGGGAACGAGTTCAGGTGCACCTACCAGGCCGTTCGTCACCCAGAAGAGGATGCCGACGCCGGTGACGAGCAGGCCGGTGATCACTGACGTCGTGTGCCACTCGCGACCGAGAAATGTGAAGGTGCGGCCGCGAAGCGCCTGTCTCCCGCGAGTCCCGAGCTTCTGCCACAGTGCGGCGATCAGCAGCAGCGGAACGACCATCCCCGCGCCGTAGACAGCCAGGAGCGCTCCGGCGGCCACGGCGTTGCCGCGGGTCGCCGCCAGGGTCAGAACGGCGCCCAGAATCGGGCCGGCGCAGAAGCCGGCGATGCCGCTGGCTGCGCCGAGGATCGCGGTCTTCGCGATGCCCGATTTGGAAGCGGCGCGAGCGTGGAGATCTGCACCTGCGGGGAGGAGGCGGGCAGGGTCGAATCCGAAGCCTAGAGTCTGTGCGATACCCAGGGCGACAAGCACCACAGATGACACGAGAACGACCACCTGACGATGCGATACGAAGAGCGCTCCCAGTGCTCCGGCCCCGACCCCCAGCGGGACGAGAATGACGAGCAGGCCTCCGTAGAAGATTGCACCGTGGAGTGCGAGTCGAGAACCGGTGCCGATCGTCGACGCGAAGAAGGCGGGCATCAGCAGTGCCGCACACGGGCTCAGGAGCGCAAGCACTCCTCCGACGAACGCGGCAACGAATCCGATCTCCACGGCGGCCTCAGCGCGCCGATTCCAGTGCGGCTTGGAACGCGTCTTCGAAAACCTCGGTCGGCTGCGCGCCGATGATCGGCTTTCCCCCCAGCACGAACATCGGCGTCGACGTCGCGCCCAACTCGAGCCCGAAATTCTGATTCTTCGCAATCACCTCCGCTGTCGCAGGGGCGTTCAGATCAGCCGCGAACTTCTCCGTGTCCAAGCCCACGTCGCCGGCGAGAGCGATGAGCGCCTCTTCGCTGAGGTTGGCCTCTGTGCGGTGGTGTCCGTCTGCGAAGAGAGCGTGGTGATACTCCCAGAACGATCCCTGCAGGGCGGCTGCATAGGAGGCGCGTGCGGCGCGCTCGGAGGCAGGGCCGAAGACGTTGACATCCCTCACTTCGATCCGCAGGTCGCCATTTTCCGCGTGTTCCATCATCGCCGGCAATGTGTTCTCGCTCCACAGTGCACAGAACGGGCACTGATAGTCGGAGAACATTACCAGGACCACGGGAGCATCAGCTGGACCAGCTGCGAGGAGATCGCTCTCGTCACGGCTCTCCGCCGCAGAAAGGTCAGGCCCCGCCGGGTTCTCCACCACGGTGGGGCCACTCGACTCCTCGGAACCACTCTCAGAAGGAGTGACAAGCGAGAGCACGAGCGCGATGAGGATGCCCACGAGGGCAAGAACCCCCACCGGCACCACCCAGGCTGGCCACGGCCGGGGCGTCTGTGCGTTCGTCATGTGTGGACCTCCTGGTCGCAGGCTGAGTGGGCAGTCGACTATCCAACATAGTCGACTATGCAAGATAGTCGACTATGCAAGATAGTCGACCTCGTGTGATGATGGTTCCATGCAGCGCGCCGTCAGTGACTTCTTCCGGGGGCAGCGGGAGAGCCTGACACTCGCTGCGCAGGCGCTTCGAGGCTGGGGGCCGCGGCAGGTCCTGGCCTCGGTAATCACGGCGGTACCGGTCGTTCTCGTGATCGGGTTCGTCACCGTTCTGATTCCCAACGATGTGTTCGCTCGCGATATCCCGCCGGTGTGGTGGAACTGGCCTGTCCTGCTTCTCACGGCGGCCATGTCGGGGATGCTCGTTGGCACGTACGTGAAGGGTGACTCATCGGCCGGTGCAGCGAATCCCGCTCTAGAAGAGGCCGCTGCTGATCGCAGCGATCGTCGGAGTGGACGACTCGGTGTGGCCGGCGGACTGCTGACGTGGTTCGCGGTGGGATGCCCGGTCTGCAACAAGCTTGCGCTTCTCGCGTTGGGGTATTCGGGAGCCATTGCATGGTTCGCGCCCTTTCAGCCTGTGCTTGCCGTCGTTGCGCTCGTCGCGACGGGAATTGCGCTCGTTGCGCGGCTGCGCGGTCAGGTGGCATGCCCGGTATCGCGACGTCGGGCACGGGTGGCGGCATGAGAAGTCCAGCAGATGGACCCCGCGAGGTGTTGCGGCTCGGTGCGCTCGAGTCGCAGGTGATGGATGTGCTCTGGGAGCGCGGCCCGGCCACAGTCCGAGATGTCATCGACGGACTCCCCACTGACCCTGCGTACACCACGATCGCGACCGTGCTGGGGAACCTTGATCGGAAGGGTCTGCTGGTCATCACAAGACAAGACCGGTCGACTCGATATGCCGCCCGCGTGAGCAGGCAGGAGCATGCAGCGGGCCTCATCGAGCAGGTACTGGCAGGGACGCACGACCGCGTGTCATCAATCCTGCAGTTCGTCGATTCACTGCCCGAGAATGAGCTCGACCTTCTCCGTGATTACCTGGATCGCCGCGACGAGGCTGGACGGCCGTGATGCCGCTGACCGTCGCCGTTCTTCTCCTCGTGGGAGGAGCGGCCTTCGCGGTGTTCGGCCCGTGGCTGTTGCGTCGAGCTGCACCGGCGCTGGTTCGAATCCCTCGTATAGCGATCGGACTGATCGTCGGCGGGATGCTCGTCTGGATCGGATCCGTGCTGGCCATCGGCCCAGTGCTTGCCTGGGCCGGGTCCGGACCTGTGGTGCTTTCCGGGCAGGCTGCGGATGTCTGTCAGCGTTGCTTGGCAGCGGCGAATCCCTTCCTCGACTCAACGACGAGCTCGCTCGTTCCGACGATTCTCTTCCTCGTCATACCAGCGGTCGTCGCGTTGTCCTTGGGTATAGCCACGAGCGCACGGATGCTACGGAATGCGCGTAAAGCGCGTGCCACCGCCGAAGCGGTTCGATCCGGATCGGTTCGTACCCGTCTCGACGGGCATGAGGTCTCCGTCATCGATAGCGAGAGAGTCTTCGCCCTCACATTCGCCTTGCGTGATGGCGGCATCGTCCTCTCCACGGGCGCCATCCGCTCACTCGACCACAACGAACTCGCCGCCGTCCTGGAACACGAACATGCTCACCTGCGGCAGCGCCACCACCTGATCTCTTCACTGGTCGACGGCATCGCTGCCCACCTGCGATGGGTACCCCTCGTCGCAGCAGTCGCCGAAGCAATCCCTCACTATCTCGAGATCGCGGCCGACAACCACGCGCGACAGGCCGTCGGAACCCCCGCTCTCGTAGGGGCCCTACTCAAAATGGCGAAGCCCTCTCCTGATACAGCCCTCGCCTCTCACCCGGCTGCGCTGCATGCGACCGGTCCGGAACGGATCAGGCAACTTGTGCGGCCAGGGGTCGGACTGTCCGGCGCAGTCCCACTGATCGCGATCGCGGCGTACCTGTTTGCCTTGGGCATAGTCTCCATTGCCATTCAGCTCCCCTACGCGTCAGCTGCGATCACCGGTTGCTCCTGATGGAGTAACTAGGTCGATCCTTGACGATGGGTGAGTGACGGTCTGAGGCTAAGAAGCGGCCCCGCCAGTTGAAGGCAGTGCGTCGATGTCACGGTTTCCCCCGGGGTTGACTGTGGCCTTCGGGAATCAGCCTGACGACCAGAGCCATCCCCTTTGATCTGAACGACTTCAAGGTCAATCCGAGGGGAGGCGGAGCGCGTCGGTAAACGCATTGCCATCGCGTGCGCCAACAGGCGCACCACCGCCGGCGTCAAGCTCCCGTCAATCCACTATTAGATCGGACTCAGTCCGATTCAACCTCGGGTAATCCGATGTAAAGCGGCCAGTCCGATTCAAAGACGCAAATCACAGCGGCCCCCTTGACACACCCGCTCCGCGGGCATAACGTACAACCAAATGGTTGCACAAAGAGAACTGAGCGAAGCGGAGGTCGACCGTGTCTTCCACGCACTGGCGACGTCGACCCGGCGCGACATCCTGCGCCGGACGATCGAGCGTGAGCAGTCGGTCTCGACCCTCGCCTCCGAATACGAGATGTCGTTCGCCGCGGTGCAGAAGCACGTCGCCGTGCTCGACGCCGCAAACCTCATCGTCAAGCGCGCCGAGGGACGCGAGCGGCTCGTCCGCGCGAACCCCGAGATGATCGCCCGCGCCAGGGCGCTCCTCGCCCGATACGAAGAGCTGTGGCGGTCGCGCATCGCCCGGCTCGACGACCTGCTGGCCGAGACGCCTCGGCCCAGCTCATCCGACACCAGCGACACCACGAAGAACGAACAAGGAGACTGAACATGCCTGTCACCGACGTCACCACCGATGCTGAGAACCTGACCATGACCGTGGTCGCCGATTTCGCGGCCCCCATCGACCGCGTCTGGAGCGCGTACTCCGACCCGCGTCAGCTCGAGCGGTTCTGGGGTCCTCCCGGATGGCCGGCCACCTTCACCGCCTGGGACCACACCGTCGGAGGGCGTGCCGTCTACTCGATGAACGGTCCGCGCGGCGAGAAGTCGTCGGGTGCGTGGGAATTCGTATCGATCGACGCGCCGAACGGCTTCGAGGTCATCGACTCGTTCGTCGATGAGGAGGGAAAGCCGCTCGACGGATTCCCCGCACAGCGGATGTCGTTCTCGTTCGAGCCCACCGCCGAGGGCACCCGTATGGTGACCACGAGCCATTTCGACTCCGTCGACGCGCTCGAGCAGGTCGTCGAGATGGGCCAGGTCGAAGGCATCAAGATGGCGATGGCGCAGCTCGACACGGTGCTGCAGGATCTCCGCGAGTACGCGCAGGGCAAGGGCACACGGGTGGAGCTGCTCGACGACACCCACGTGCGCATCACCCGCCTGGTCGAGGGGCCGCGGGAGCTGGTCTGGCGCGCGCACTTCGAGCCCGAGCTCATCCGCAAGTGGATGCTCGGACCCGACGGCTGGGAGATGACGGAGTGCGTGGCCGCCACCGAGGTGGGCCAGTCGTACCGGAACTCCTGGGCGCCGGTCGGCGACACCGAGGGGCAGCCGTTCGGCTTCGAGGGTGAGGCGCTGCTGATCGACGCCCCGCGCCGGGCGGTCAGCACTGAGCGGATGCAGGGCATGCCCACCGAGACGCTCAACGATCTGAACCTGTATGAGGAGGACGGCGCGACTCTCGTCACGCTGCTCATCGAGTATCCCGACAAGGAGACGCGCGACATGATCCTCGCCACCGGCATGGCCGACGGCATGGAGTCGTCGTTCGCCCGCCTGGAGCGGGAGCTGCTCTCCGTCTGACGCTGCATCTGCGCGCAAGCAGTCGCCGTTTCAGGCGTTCACGCCGGGTCAGGCCGATCTCCCCCCGAGACGGCCTGACCCGGCGTTTCGGCCTGACCTGGCGAGGCCGAGCATCGAGGCGCCACACCTCCACGCAGGTGTTCGGGATAAGGTGGCGACACGATGAGGATCACGCGCCGCACTCTGCTCCTCGGCGCCGGAGCCGGTGTCGCTTCGGTGCTTCTCGCCTCCTGCACCCCGGAACCGGCACCCACGCCGACGCCCACTCGCACGCGCGAGCCCGAGCCTCCGCCCGGTGTCCCGGCGGCAGCCGGCAGCATCCGCAGCACCTGGACCACCGATCCGTTCGCGCTC